>JAILIQ010000006.1 GCA_024695205.1 Lachnospiraceae bacterium | reverse complement strand
TAAATACCCTTGAAGAAAATCCCGATCAGGACTTCCTCGGAAAACTCTACATGAACCTAAACCTCGGAAGTCATTGGCACGGACAGTTTTTCACTCCCTACCATGTGTGCGAGCTCATGGCGAAGATGCAGATAGAAGAGGCTGATGTAAAGAGAGAAATTGAAAGCAAAGGCTATATTTCGATCTGTGACCCTTGTGTAGGGGGAGGGGCAATGCTGATAGCTGCGGCGAGTGCTTTTCGCAAACTGAAGATCAATTATCAAGATCACGCAGTATTTGTAGGACAAGATCTTGATTCGGTTGTTGCGAAAATGGCATATATCCAGATTTCATTGCTTGGGTGTCCGGGATATATCACGGTTGGCAATTCACTAACCAATCCGCAAACGGGACCGGTGCTGTTCCCACGAGAGAGTGAAGGGCAGGAAGTTTGGATAACCCCGATGTTTATGAGCCAGATATGGGAATTGAGACGGACAAAAGAAATGTTCCTGGGGCTATTTCGTGGAACCGAAACCACGGTAAAAACAGTGGAAAAAGAGCACGGCAGATTTTATTTTTACTTCGATTTCAGAGAACAGGAGGAATTGCAGTATGAGCGAAGAAAATAAGGTTGTTGTTGATGAAGAATTTGGGATGAACCCACCAGAAATAGCGGAAACGGATCTGAAGCCGGAGGAAACCTCACAGGTTGCAAAGATTTATTCCTTCGAGGATGTGAAAGCGAAGCTGGAAAAGGAAAAAACGGATAAGCTCACCCCCAAGACGGACGGGCTTATAGATAAGACCATCGAATATTTTGAGAAAAGGTGCTCTGAGGATAGCGGATTGACACAGGACATTATGCAGGAACATAAGACCTGGGCCAAGTGCTATAAGTTCTGTGAAGCCAGAGCAAAGAAAAAAGCTTCTTCCGGATCCCATGGAATTGCTATTGAGGGAGAAGAGCTTCTGGAATGGATAGAGGATTATTACCGGAAAGATGATAAGGCCGAAGCCGAGAAAGAAGCTAAGGAAGCTGCGGAAAGAAAGAAGAAAGCCGAGGAAAGCCGCAGGAAAAGAGAGGAAGAAGCAAAGAAGAAAAGGGCAGAGAACCGCAAAAAGAAAGCTACTGCTGAAAAAGATAAACCGGAAGAGAAACCCAAGCAGGACGAGACCCCGAAACCTAAGCCCAAACCCAAAAAGAGCGACCAGATTGACGGTCAGATGGATTTATTCTCGATGTTTGGATAAGGGGGCAGGATGATGAATAAAAGAGCGTTATCGAAGCATCCCCGGCCAACGGTGACAAAGCGGATCCGGGAGCTTAGAACAATGGCACCCAAGATGAAAGGGGTTGTTACTGCTGAAAGAGTAGAGATCGACGATAAAGACACTCTTGTCCTTAACTGTTTCAAAGCGGAAAAAAGAAAAATATCTCCGTGGTTTAGGACATTTTGTCAGGAAGAGGATTTTATCAGTCAAGATCTTACGGAGAAAAAGGTCAAATGGAGAACGGGAGGATTTGATTATATTACGACAGGCTGGAACTATTCGGATTGGTGGAAACATGGAAGCGGAATGGTACTGGGCTCAGTAGAAGACGGAAATATAATACTGGATTTCTTAAAAGGCTGGAGGAAAAGGACACATACAAACCGTTCTGATGCAGGATTTGAATTTGATGATTATATCGGAGCCTATCATCAGGACATAAGAGATAAAAGGCTGGCCGCAAAGCACAGAAAGAAGCGTGAACAGATAGACCGCCGAATGGAACTTTTTGGAGATATCCCGGATGACTATCAAGAATTTATTGAAAAGACAGTATTTGATGATTATAACTACTTTTTCTATTCCAAAAAGGATAAAAAGGCGTTCTGCACCAGATGTGGCCATGAGTATGAAATAAGACCGAATGGGGTGTATCACAAAAAAATAGCCGTGTGGAACAATGTATCTACATTGAAGCACAACAGCGATTATATCTGCCCTCATTGCGGAATAAGTCACCCCATAAAAGCAAAGAGCATAGGCTACGGCAGGAGTCAGCTCCTTGAAGTGAATTGGAGCGTCCTGATCCAGAATAGCGGGGAATCTGTTTTGGTGAGGTATTTCTGCCATACAAAGGATTTCAGAAACAATTTCCGGAAGCCGGTAATAGAAACACAGGAGAGGTTCAGGACAATACATACTGCAGTCAAAAGCGAAGATTACGAGTGGAGCGAGTATTCATACGATCCCGGAAAGCATAGGTGGGGATATCAGAAAGGCCATATGCCGGGTTGGGCGTGGCCGTCAGAGTTCAAAGAACCGAGAACGGTGGTTTTGTACAACAAAGATGATAGTGTGCTGACCGGAACATGCATGAAATACAGTTGCCTGGATCTTTTTATAAAAAAGGTGGCCTCACTGAGAGATCATAACTCACCGTGGATCATAGACCAGTATTTCAACACATTCAGGGAAAAGCCGTTTATAGAGCAGATGATAAAGATAGGCTGGTTCCGGCTCGTAAAAGAATACTTAGACTACGGGACAGAGTATTACAACAAGGTTGAGCTGGTAAACGGAAGAACCATAGCGGAAACCCTTGGACTCACCCGAGAGCAGTTCCTTATCCTGAGAGAGGGGACGGACAATAACCCCACGCTAAAGGATCTTAAAACTGTCAGATATGCAGCGCATACCGGGAAAAGGATTACAGCAAAGGATTTGGAAAGCCTTCGGTACTTGAATGGCCAGTCACAATCAGCGGAGTATGAACAGTTCATTGATGCGACTGAATATACCACTATCCAGAAGCTCTGCCGGTACATGAAGAAACAAAAGATTGCGGTGTATAAAGATTATTTTGATTTCGTCGGGTGGATACAGGAAATGGGATATGACATGGGAAATGAATTTAATATCTATCCGGGGAAATTTGTAGAAAAGCACAATGAAATGGCGGACGCTTATACGAAGTTCAAGGACAAGAAACACCGGGAAGATGTGAAGAAGTTTAATAGGCTGCTGAAGAAGCTCCGCAAGGACGCATCAGAAGACAATCCGGTGCATTACAAAGCGTTAGGGTTATTCATCAGACTTCCCTATGAGACGTCAGAACTGAAGAAGGAAGGGGAAACACTCCATCATTGCGTAGGAACCTATATCGATAGGGTGATAAAAGGAGAAACAGCAATATTCTTTGTTCGTAAGCTGGAGGAGCCCGATAAGCCATACTACACGCTTGAATGGAAAGATCATCAGGTTGTTCAGTGCAGAGGACTTAGAAATTGCGATATGACACCGGAGGTAAAGGCTTTTACAAAGATGTTTAGCGATCAAATGAAGAAGTATGAAGCCAGAAAGGAGGTAGCGTGAATAAAAGCAAGATCGAATGGTGTGACCACACCTTTAATCCTATCACAGGATGCCGGCACGGATGCGAATACTGTTACGCCAGGCGAATGACAGCAAGGTTTTCCGGAGATATCCGTCTTAACAAAATGTGCAAGGCGGAATACCGGATGATCGAGGCAGAAGACGGAAGCGGCCCTCTTTATATTCTGGATCGGCCAATGGTTGGAGATACAGGGAATATGATAGTTTATCCGTTCGGATTTGAGCCGACATATCATCGTTACCGTTATGAAAGGCTTGATACCCTCAAAATGGGGAACAACATTTTTGTGGGAGCCATGGCAGATGTTTTCGGTGATTGGGTTCCCGATGAATGGATTTCCGAGATGTTTGCGGAACTGAAAAAAAGATCTGTCCATAATTATATTTTCCTCACAAAGAACCCCGAAAGGTATACGAGGGCAAAGGTACCGATTGCAGACAATATGTGGTACGGAACGAGCATAACCTGTGATCGGGACGCCAGTCGCTTTAATTATCTCCCGGCATTCTGCAATACCTTTGTAAGTATAGAGCCCCTACACGGGGATATAGCGAATAAGCACTCTGTGATGTTCAGACAGGTTAAGTGGATAATCATTGGAGCGGAAACAGGGAATCGCAAAAATAAAGTCACACCGCTTCTCAGCTGGGTGCTTCGGATCTGCAAGGCTGCGGATGCAGAGGGAATACCGATTTTTATGAAAGACAGCCTGATTCCGATAGTGGGTGAGTCAAATATGAGAAGGGAATATCCCGAAGGACTTAAAAACAAAAGCATCAGCGAGAAGATGATAAAAAAACTATATGACAGTTGCAATATCTGTGGGAAAACGGCGAAGAAAAATGAGTTAGTGGAGCTGCTGGCCAAGACAACCAGAGAAAAATGGGATGTTCCGTATGGCTATATGTGCAGGAAATGCTTTGAAAAGCACTGCGAAGCAATGAACGTGAATCCTGCTGATGTATATGCGAAAGCAGACAGAAAGGAGACCGAAGATGAAGAGAAGTTGCAGAAGAAATGATATAGAGAACAGGATCCACAAGGAAGCTGGCAGGATCCGCAGAATGACAGATACACAGCTTGTGAAGTATATAGAGGAGCATTCAACGAATAAAAAGCCCTCTGTGGATATCCCCGGGATAATGGAAAAGATCGAGGGAGTAAAGGGAATAGGAAAAACTAAGCTGCATTATATCCAGGTGATATTGGAGTCGGAACTGGAGGAAGCTAATGCCTGATCCGAGAAGACAGCTCACCGGAAAGCGAAGCAGAGCATCCGGGCAGATATTTGAGAGATATATCACTATGGCCTGTGATTACTACTGGCGAAAGGGATGTGCAGTAATTTCAAAAACACCGGAGCCAATGAAAGTAGTAAAGCCATACGGGGAAAGGTTTACCGGACAATTCGTGGCATATTTCGAAAAACAGGCTCAGCCTGATTATAAAGGGGCGTTAAGTGACGGAACTTGCATAATCTTCGATGCAAAGCATACGGAAAAGGACCGGATTCAGCAGGACGCCGTTACTGAAACCCAGTGGGAAACCTTTGATATGTACGAGGAAATGAATGCTCACTGCTATGTGATAGTCTCCATTGCCCTTGAAAGTTTTTACCGGGTCCCGTGGAAGATCTGGAAGCAGATGAAAGATCTGTTCGGTCACAAGTATATGGCCGCCGGGAAAGAGCTGGAACCATACAAGATACCGGATCAGAATAGCATAATTCTTTTTTTGGAAGGAGTAGAACTCAAATGAGGATACAGAAATCAGAACTGGCAGGAAAAATCAATAACGTGAAAAATATCGTACCCAAGAGCACCACTATTGAAGCCATACAGGGTGTTTTGATCGAGGGAAGTTATCTAATAGCAAACAACATGGAAACAGCCGCTAAGGTCAAAATAGACGGCTCTACGGATACCCCTTTTATCATTCCCAATAGTGCGTTCAACCTTATATCTTCTCTTCCGGATGGAGAAATGGAGATAACTCCCGGGAAAGGGTGCATCACAATTAAGGAGGGCAGCATTAAAAATATGTTTTCCACAAGAGAAGCGACAGATTTCCAGAAGCCGAATATTGAGAAATCTGATGAATCCAAGTCGTTTGTGATAAATAGCGAGGACTTCCTGCGATCAATAAAGCGGGTGGCATTTGCCATAGGGGATAACGACAGCAAAGGACCGACAAGCAGCCTCTGTCTCCGGGCGAAAGAAGGAATGTTAAATTACATAGCCCTGGACGGGCATATAGTTGCGTGGGATCAGATGGAATATGAGGGAGATTTTGAGCTCCTTATTCCCAGAAATACCGTTGATAAGCTTCTCTCCATAGGGCTTGAAGGGGATATGACCATTGAATATAGCTCCAAAGGGGCGCTATTCATAACCGAGGAATGCGAGGTATCGACCCGGCTTGTGAGCGGAACATTTTTCGATGTATCAAAGATGCTTTCGGTCGGAACACTTCATACCACGATTAAGAAAGCGGCAATGGTGGAAGCCCTGAACAGGATAAAAACCTGTGTTTCCAATGACAGCCAGGCCGTGAAGCTGGCATTTACAAAAGACTCGTTAAATATCGCAATGCGGAATTCTATTACTGATTATAACGAGGAAATAATGCTGACAAAGGATATCGAGGACGAGCTGACGATAGCATTCAATCCAAAGCTTCTGAGCGAATGCATAAGAGCAATGGACGGCGAAGAGGTAAATATGACCTTTAATGGGGCAAAGGCCCCGCTGATGATAAGAACGGACAGTTCCGCTTTTCTGACGGTGGTACTACCCGTGAATTTAGGAGGTGCAGCATGATGAAATGTCCTAAGTGTGGAAAAGAATATGACAGGCTCCTGGCTTTATCCAGAACCGACAATAAGACAATGATCTGTGACGATTGCGGCATAAAAGAGGCTCTGGACGATGTTGGAATTACAGAGAATAACCCCAAAAGAAAAGAGATTATGAAAGCAGTTCACAGAGCTTCTCCTTATGAGAGAACCAGGGCTCAGGTATATGCTACCGGTAATAAGTGGGCCATAGAGAATTTCGAGGCCACACACAGTTAATCTCGGGAGGGAAAAATGGAGGGAATACAGTTAAGCCTATTTGATCTCGATTTTGGGGAAGCTCCGGAGCATAAATCAAAGAAGCAGTACAAGTGCGAGGCCTCGGCTATGCACGAAAAAACCTGTGATTGCCAATTCGGATCATTAAACTGCTTTATTAAACGGGGATATATGTATGATCCCCTACACGCTCCACCGAGAAAGAACTTCCTTCAGGACGAGAAAGGGCGAAAGATAAGAGAGCCCCTTAGAAAGAGGGAATGTAAGTTACTACTCGATAGTCGTGAGGATAATCAGAATTCACAATGTGATGGATGCGAATATTGCGTAAGAGATCAATGGTATCCGGGAAATATGTGTAGACATCCGATGGTAATGGAGTTTCACAGTTCCAGCAGAGGAAAAATCATTGAATACTCGAAAGAGAGAGGCTTTCCTGTGTGGTGTCCATATTCAGATCCCGACAGATGGAAGACAAAAGGAGATGATGAAAATGGCAGAGAAAGTAATAAAGATCTGGCCGAGACAGGAAACGGATAAAGGCGGCATCCTGATGATGCCTTTAAAGAAAAATATTCCAAAGGGAAAGCCTTACTGGATTCCGACAAAATGTCCGGAATGCGGAAAAGAATGTTGGAAAACAAAAGAAATGGAATATCTTGCGAAAAAGCAGGAAATGATACTTAGGTGTACGGAATGCGGAATAAGGTCAGCGGTTAATTGAAGCTATCCCGAGGCGCAGGGATAGAAAAAGGGATATATCACAGCTGCGCCTTTTGCTCCCGCCCGAGGCGTCCCAAACAAATCTAAAGGGCGGGAGCATATAAAAAGGAGGAACAATGCAGAAAGCACAGATACAGGATTTGGAAACAGGAGCAATAGTTAATTATGGCAATCTTGACTGGGTTGTCTTAGAACAAAAGCCGACAGGAACTACAATCTTCGGATCTTCCATAGCAGATTTTAAGCCATTCAGCGAGGAAGATGATGGGAAAAATTGGACCGATTCAACCATCAAGGTGTATATGACGGAAGAATTGCTGAAGCAGATGATCGAGGCCGGAGTACAGGAAAATGACCTGGTGGAAACAGAGGTAGATCTTACTACAGTAGATGGATCCACGGACTTCGGAAAGGATAAGTGCAAGATATTTCTGCTGACAGGAGAGCAGTACACCAGCTTCAAGGAAAAGATACCGAAGGTAGATGAAACCTACTGGCTTCTCACTGCATATAGCACGGAAGAGTTTTATGTCGGAGGTGCCTATATGCATCAGGTAAGGATTGTGCGGCCTGATGGATCGCTCGAGGGCAGCTCTCCGGATGCGGGATTGTATGGGGTACGACCTGCCGTGTGTCTTAAACCGGCAACAGAGGTTCAGATAGTCAACAGCGAGATCCATACAAAGCTGGAAGAATTGAAAGCAATGGTCGGAACAACCAGCCCGGTTACTTTTTCAGCGGAGGCGGTTTCTCTTGTGGGCGAAATATCAGATCTTTGCAATTCCATAGCCTCTGTTCAGAGCACAATGGAGCAGGCTACTGAATATGCACAGAACATGACAGCTGAACAGGTGTATTTAGACTGCCTTTCTAAGATCTTAGATGCTTCAACAATGGCACACACAACGTTCAATGTATATGCGCTGGTGCCGGTTTTACAGACAAAGATATGAGAGGGGGTATCAGCGTGGCTAATAACGGAATAAAAGAGTGTCCTTTTTGCGGAGGAAAGGCTGAGTTGGCAGAAGCAAGAACGAATTATAGCTCGGAATCCTATTCAGTAATATGCACTGACTGTAACGTTGGAATATTCAGTCCCAAGAAGAACGCAAAAAGTTTTAACGGGTTTTCATCAGCGGAAGACGCTATTGAGGCGTGGAATAGGAGGTTGGGGTGAGCAAAGAAGAAGAAATGCATATAAGTGACATCATAGAGGATGTAAAGATCAAAATATGCTCGAAATACTGCCGTTTTACCGAGGCATACGATGATGAAGAGAGGCTGATCGAGGAAAAGTGCTCTCACTGCCCGCTTAATGAATTGAGTTAGGAGGAAAAATGAGCAAATCATATGGACCGATGGTCGGATGCCGGGATGCTTTAATGTGGGTTGGAAATCTTAAAGATGTGAATAAAGAGATCCAGGAGCGTGTTCTTAGAAGGATGGCTTATGAATTTGATAAGGATATCCCTGTTCCCAGGAGATACAACAAAGGGAAATATGGGAAAAAGTATGACACATATTCGTGTGGAAATTGCGGGGCCGGAGTAGACGAGGCAGTGTGGTCATATTGCCCGGTTTGCGGATTTCGGATATGTAAGAGCGATTATGAAAAGAAAATCCGAGAAGAATTTGAGCAGCTGACAATATTTGATTATTTGAAGGAAGGGCAAGGCGATGAAGGCGTGGACAGTGTCTGATAATAACGGTGGATATGGGACAGCAATTATTTTTGCAGAAACCAGAGGAAAGGCAATAAGTTATGCTGTGAACTGTTGCGATACTTTCGAGGGGTACGAATGGACGGATATTCGGGCAAGACGGTTCAAGGAATGGGATAGGCATTATAAAGGAGAACCTGAAACGGATGTTTGGAATGATGATGAGGCTCGCATTGAACTGGTCAGAGATTATGGGTGGTCCTGTGTTGAGACATTCTGGGAAGAATGCAAAGAATGTCCTGCGAGAGAGTGGTGCTCTTCATGGGAGGAGGAATAAAGTTGGCACATCTTACAGAAAAGGAAAAAGCAAGTCGATATGATGCCCTGCAGACTACTTTCAAATATGCCATAGAGAGATATCAGGATAGACAGAGTGAAGCGGAAGGGCATTATAACGGAACGGATCCGATAAGCGCCTATAACAAAGGGTTGGCCGATGCTTACGGATTCATTATCAAAGATCTGGAAATGTGGAGGTAATGGAATGACAACAAGGGAAGCCTTAACAACACTATTAGATAATGCAGAAAATGGATGCATTGACATTGAAGAAGTTAAGCTTGTTTTTGCTGAATTGGAACAGAATTATTGCGAGGATACCGAAGATGGCTTGTATTGGAAAAGAGTATGCCGGATCCAGCAAAGTCAGACAGAAAAAGGGCTTAAAAAGTACGGGCAGAGATTGGAGGATAACAACAGTCTTTCGGAGATTGAAAGGCTGGAGTATCTGGAAGAAGAACTAATTGATGGGCTTATGTACATAGAGCACATAAAGGAGAAATGGCAAGAGCAGGATCCGGAAAGGTTGAGGTGAAGAATGACAGATGAAAAATTAAAAGCCTTTGCGGCGGAGTTAGATGGAACAACAGATTATCCTGTTATAAAGCTTGGAAAGAAAGCAAAGGAAGAAGGCATAGTTATTGTACATGGTTGCTCTGATGATTTAGTTGAATTTGAAGGCGCATACGAAGAAGAGGCCGGGGGAGTGTATGACGGAGGCACGATTTATTTTGATCGGGACGGGACAAGTGATGATGGCAATATCCATAATAATAAATTAAGCGTCTATTGGTGCGGTATGCTTAACGGAGAAAAGAAGCGTGATTATGAATTTACATGGGAATATGAAACAGATATACCGCATGAAACATTCAGGATGTATGAAGATGGAGAACCGTATTGTAAAGGCATAGTTTTTTACGAAAGGGAAATGAGATGAAGACAATAGCTGAATTATACAATACACCTCACCTTTGTGTTGTGGGACCTGTAGATAACAAGATATTTCCTTTAAGTGCAGAAGCATATCACGGCTGGGTTGAATGGCCGGGTTTCAAAGGAACAGTGATCTTCGGATATAACGAAAATGGTTGGGAACATGTATCTGTTTCCCACAAGAACAAGCGAAAACTACCGTCTTGGGAGGATATGTGCAGGCTGAAGGATATGTTCTGGGGTAAAAATGTTACAGTGTGTCAGTTTCATCCGGCGGAAGAGGCTTATGTTCACGGAGTTAACGATTTGGGGAATGTTCTTCACCTTTGGAGGCCAATAGACGGAGACTTCTCGGTAATAACCGAGGAAATGATGAAGCA
>JAILIQ010000020.1 GCA_024695205.1 Lachnospiraceae bacterium | reverse complement strand
AAACAATTATTACCTATATACGACAAACCGATGGTTTATTATCCTCTGTCAACGCTTATGCTGGCCGGGATCAAGGATATCCTGATCATTTCAACCCCGGATGATACTCCGAGATTTGAGGCCCTGCTTGGCGACGGATCTCAGTTTGGCATTTCTCTGTCTTACTGTGTCCAGCCCTCACCGGACGGACTGGCTCAGGCATTTATTCTTGGCGAGGAGTTCCTTGGCGGGGAAGCCGGAGCAATGGTTCTGGGCGACAATATTTTTTACGGAAACGGCTTTAGAACAATGCTCAAGGCAGCTGTCAGGGATGCTGAAGAGGAAGGCAAAGCAACTGTGTTCGGCTATTATGTCCCCGACCCCGGGCGTTTTGGCGTGGTTGAGTTCGATGATACCGGCAGGGTCATTTCGATAGAGGAAAAGCCTTCAGTACCGAAGTCCAATTACGCCGTGACCGGCTTATATTTTTACCCGGCAGGCGTTTCCGCCCGCGCTAAGCAGGTTCGGCCTTCCGCCCGCGGCGAGCTCGAGATCACGACCCTGAACGATATGTATTTATCTGACGGTCTTCTCAATGTCAAACTTCTCGGACGCGGCTTTGCCTGGCTCGATACCGGCACCGTATCATCCCTGCTCCAGGCAGCCAATTTCGTCGAGATGATCCAGGAACGCCAGGGCATCACGATCTCCGCACCCGAGGAGATCGCGTTTATTAACGGATTTATTGACAGGGAGAAGCTGATGGAATCCGCCAAGGTATATGGTAAATCACCTTACGGTGAGCATCTGAAGGCGGTAGCGGAGGGAAAGGTGAGGTACTAAAATTCACCCGACCGTTACGAACCGCATTTTGGCGGGCTTCGCCACATCTTACGGTGTCTGCCGGCAAATCACCTTCTGTACAAATCGATAATTTTATGGTATAATTCCGAGTTACATAATACTGATAATCGGATCATATTTCGTATGATTATGTAAATAAATGTAACCCGGAGGCCATAAGATGTTTGTTTCTATTCATAAGAAAATATATAGATTTTTTGCGGCTGTAACCGCTGCAGCCCTTATTTTGAGCGTATCGGCGGGAGACGGTGCGTTGTCGGGCACAGTGAAGGCAATGGCCGCAACAGACAATAATTCAGTGCTTTCATTTGCCGATCTGTCGCAGAACGGCAACAGTAATATTTATGCACAAATAGAGAATAATAATCATTTCGGGTACGGTCTGTGCATCGCCCGCGTAGGTGACAGCGAGGCAACTCTTCAGATGTATGCTCCCGGTTCGGATTCATTTCCTGAGGGGTGGCATTATCTGCGCAAGCTTGAGGGCGTAGACTACCGATATACTGCGGAAGCTGCTCAGCGCCTGGGTGTTGATGCGGCCGTGCAGCCCGTTGAGAGTGATATTGCGCCCGGGGATCTGGCGGCGGTTTCTTCTGATGCTGTCTGGGAATCGAGCGATCCCGCGGTTGTTGAGGCAGATCCCGTTTCGGGCATGCTGACTGCCAAGGCAGCAGGCTCGGCATCGATCACCGTAAGCCGGAACGATGGCGCCGGCTCTTCTTCAAGCATTTCTTTTGATGTTCTTGTGGCTCCCGGGGCCCGTATTTCGACAGATACAGAGGGCTATTCATCTAGCCTTGTTTACCGCGCCGATCCGGGAGAGAACAGCATCGTTCTGCGTACAAATTCCAATGTGGCTTCAGACCTTTCATGGCACCTGTTTCAGGGTGACGTGGCCAAGGAAGGCTGCGAGGTCACGGACATCTATTCCGAAAATCTTGATATCAGCGACATTAACGATCGCGTTGTCTTAAATGATCTTCCCGCAGGCGTTTATACTCTTGTTGCTACCCAGCCGCAGTTTGCCGATGCGTCCTCCAAGGGCTTTAAAGGCGTCAATATCGATCGTCTGACCGCTGTGATCATTGTTCCGGTCGAATTTGACACGGACGATGTCACTCTCGAATACTATAACAAATCTGTTTACGATTCCTGCGACCTGTTGGGCGGTTCGAACCTGCCTGACGGTCTGTTCACTTTTATTTCCGAAAATGATAATATCGCTTACGTTGACCCTGACAGCGGCATTGCCGAGGCCCGCGGCGTCGGCGAGACCCGCATCGTGGCTTCGCCCGTGAGCGAGGCGCAGCTGATGTATGTCTTCGGATCGTATTATGGCGGTTCGGCGGCATCCGGGTCCGCGATCTCGGTCGCAGGCGGGAACGGCTCTTCAGGTAGCAACTCTTCAGGAAACGGGACTGCCTCGGGAAGCAATTCTGCGGGAAGCAACGCTTCAGGAAGCGGTACCGGACTTGGCACTGCCACAGTGGTATCAGGTAGCGGCGTTGCTTCGGGTGGTGCGATCTCCGGCGGTTCGGTGACCTCGGGCTCTGCGATCGGCTACAACGGCGGTAATTTCTACATCAATGTGAAGGTAGTAAATGCGATCGCTCTGAATACCACATCTGAGACTCTTCCTGTGGGCAATGTCCTGCAGCTGTCGCTTACGGCTCCCAGCCATTATACAGGCCGGATCAGCTGGTCGTCTTCAAATACCCGTGTGGCCACTGTTGACGCCAACGGCATGGTCGAAGCTGTCGGCATCGGCTCCGCCAATATCGTTGCAAGGATCACCGTCAAAAATATCACAAAGACCGCCCGGTGCAAGATCAAGGTTGAAAAGGCGGTTGTCAATGTTTCGCTTACTTCCGGTTCATCCTCCCTGCTGACGGGCGGGACCATGGATATCGCTGTGGCAGGCGATTCGGTTGCGCTTAAAGGTTCGTACGAGTTTTCAAGTTCCGACAGTTCCGTTGCTTCGGTCGAGAACATTTCCGACCTTTCCGCAACGGTCACGGGCTTGAGATCCGGCACCGTTGTGATCACGGCCTATGATGAAAATAAGGATATCATTGCGACTAAGCAGATCAGGGTCATTCACAGACTCGACTCGTTAAATCTCAGTGAAACCGGCGTTTCAATACCCCTCTCGAGCGGTACATACCGTCTGTACGCGGAATGCAATCCGGTTCTTACGGGCGATGCCGCGCTTACATGGTCTTCATCCGAAGCGAATATCGCTTCGGTCGATAATAACGGAAATATCACTCTTGCGGCTGTCGGAACCACGGTTATTACAGTTGAAAGCGAAGACGGCCACAAGGCTGAGTGCCGGCTTACCGTGACGGACGGAAATGATTCCCGGGACAGCGGAAGCTCGTCCGGCGGTTCGGGTGACGGTGGAAATTCAGGCAGTGGAAGCTCTTCGAGCGGTTCAGGTGACAGTGGAAACTCAGAAAGCGGCAGCTCATCCGGCGGCTCGGATGGCAGTAGCTCAGGCACTTCGGGCGATTCCGGCAGTGGTAGCTCGGGAAGCGGAAGTTCATCGGGAACCTCCGGTGACGGTGGAAATTCCGGCAGCGGCAGCTCTTCCGGCGGTTCCGGCAGCGGCAGCTCTTCCGGCACCTCCGGCAGCGGCACCACATCCCCCACCCCGGAGATCACACCTCTGATCATTTACGTACCCGAATATATCACTCCCGCCCCGACTGACGGCGGGAAAGCTTCGTCCTCATCTTCGGCAACACCTGCCCCGACTTCTGCACCCGCTTTGCCGGACAAGACGACTGTCAAAGACAAGGACGGCAATGTAACGATCTATGATATAATACGCAATAAGGACGGCTCTGTTTCCACGATCAAGACGATCACCGGTGCGGACGGTTCGGTGAGTGTTGTGGAAATGATCGAGCGCGGAGACGGCACGGGCAGTTTCCGAACGACAAACACCGATGCCGACGGCAATAAGAGGATATTCAGGGCCGATATGGATAAGACCGGCAAGGTTGAGGTCAACACCGTTGAGACGGATATTTCCGACAAATACGGCAACAGAGTCGAGCATTGGGAGATGACTTCGGCTGACGGTGCATACACGATCGGTCTTAAGGTAACAGGCAGGGACGGACGCGAGAATTATGAGCTGCTCGAGATGGCTGCGGACGGCAAGGTGAAGATCACGGTCAGCACCACGAATCCGAACGGTGACAAGACCAAAAAGGTATTTACTTCGACCGATACCGGCAAGCTGGCTCTTACCAAATATGCGACCGACAGAAGGCTTGCGGCAGTTTCTTCGAGCCTGATCCTTTCGGATAATTCAAGATTCTCGGTTGTCTCGGTTGCGAAGAACAGTTTTAAGAACAATACCGATATCACGCGTGTCACGATCGGCAAATCGGTTAAGACCATCGGTAAAAACGCATTTAACGGCGCTTCCAGGCTTAAGACCATCGTTATCTATTCCGATGTTCTGAGCAAAGTCGGAAAGGGCGCGTTCAAGAATATCGCAGAAAATGCTTTGATACAGATAGTCGGAGACAAGGCTTCCTACAAGAAGGCCAAGAAGAAGATCAAGGCCTCCGGTATCGGAGACGGTGTGAAATTCGAGCGCGTGGAGGATCCGGTGACGGAACTGTGATGTTCCCGCCATGAAGCCCGAATGATCTATGGGAACGATGATTTAAACATCGTTTCCCTAACATATTCTTTACAAAACAGCCGTGATTATGTATTATAGATAAGGTGCGTGTGTGCGCAAATTTATCTGTGAGAGGAATACTATGAATATCAATGAACAGCTCGCTCAGGAGCTAAATATCAAGGTTTCGCAGGTCGACGCGACGGTGAAGCTCATTGACGAGGGCAACACGATTCCGTTTATTGCCCGTTATCGTAAAGAGGTGACCGGAGCACTCAATGATGAGGTACTTCGTAATCTCTTTGAGAGACTTACATATCTGAGAAATCTTGAAGACAGGAAGAATGCGGTTCTTGCCAGCATCGAGGAACAGGGCAAGCTGACGGACGAGCTGAAAGAGCAGATCATGGCAGCTACCACTCTGGTTGTTGTTGAGGATCTTTACAGACCCTACAAGCAGAAGAAGCGGACGAGAGCTACCGTGGCGAAGGAGAAGGGCCTTGAGCCTCTTGCCGACATTATTTTCGGACAGGAAGCCGAAAAACCCATAGAAGAATACGCTGCCGAATACGTCAGTGAGGAAAAGGGCGTTGAGTCCGTAAAAGACGCGATCGCCGGTGCCTGCGACATCATCGCGGAGCGCATTTCCGACGAGGCGGATTATCGTATCCATATCAGAAAGCTGACCCAGGATGAGGGTCTGATCACCTCTGAAGCCAAGGATGAGAAGGCTCAGAGCGTTTATGAGATGTATTACAAGTTTTCCGAGAAGATCAGCACGATCCTCGGACACAGGGTTTTGGCCCTTAACCGCGGCGAGGATGAGAAATTCCTGACTGTCAAGGTTGAAGCGCCTGTTGACCAGATCCTTGCTTATCTTGAGCAAATGGTGATCCGCAAGGATAACGGCTTCACCAATGAACTGCTTAAGGCTACGATCAAGGACAGCTACGAGCGTCTGATCGGGCCTGCGATCGAGCGCGAGATCAGGTCGGATCTGACCGAAAAGGCCGAGGACGGCGCGATCAAGGTGTTCGGAAAGAATCTTACACAGCTGCTTATGGCACCGCCTATCGCCGGTCATTTCGTGCTCGGATGGGACCCCGCCTTCAGAACAGGCTGCAAGCTTGCGGTTGTCGATCCCACGGGCAAGGTGCTCGATACGGTCGTTATTTACCCGACCGCACCGCAGTTCAAGGTTGACGAAGCCAAGAGAACTCTTAAAAAGCTGATCGAAAAATATAATATAACCCTGATCTCCGTGGGTAACGGAACTGCTTCACGCGAGTCCGAGCAGGTCATCGTCGAGCTGCTTAAGGAACTCGGTAAAAAAGACCTTTCTTACGTGATCGTAAGCGAGGCGGGTGCTTCGGTTTATTCCGCGAGCAAGCTCGCTACCGAGGAATTCCCCGAATTTGACGTCGGACAGAGAAGTGCGGCTTCGATCGCAAGACGTATTCAGGATCCGCTTGCGGAGCTCGTCAAGATCGACCCCAAGTCCATCGGCGTAGGCCAGTATCAGCACGATATGAACCAGAAGAAGCTCGGTGAGGCGCTTGAGGGCGTTGTCGAGGATTGTGTAAATAAGGTCGGCGTGGATTTAAATACCGCTTCAGCTTCTCTGCTTGAGTATGTTTCCGGTATTTCCAAGCCCATTGCGAAGAATATCGTTGCTTTCCGCGAGGCGAACGGTCGTTTCAGATCGCGTGCCGAACTGCTGAAAGTTCCGAAGCTCGGACCGAAGGCATTTGAGCAGTGTGCGGGATTCCTGCGTATCAACGGCGGAACCAACCCGCTTGACGCGACGAGCGTTCATCCCGAGTCTTATGAAGCGGCTACGAAGCTGCTTGAGAGACTTGGATTTACTCCCGAGGATATCAAGACTGTTCAGGCTGAGCAGGCGAAGGTCCAGAAGCAGGCCGCAGCTGAGGAAAAGGCCGCAAAAGATGCCGCTGAGCGCGCCGAAAGAGGCGGCAGGGGCGACAGGAATAACCGCGGCAAGGGCAAGGAACTTCAGGTCAGGAATTCCAACTCCGCAATGGGACAGCTGCTTATGAAGGCTCTGAACAATCCCGGCGCAAGCGCTGTTTCCGGTAAAGACGCCCAGAATGCCGCTGCTTCCGGCAAAGCGAAGAACGAAAGTCTGTCGGCTTCTGCAGGCAGCGCTTCCGGCGCAGATACCGGCAGGGCATCAGCTGCTTCGGCTGCTCAGGGCACTCAGGGTGCAGCTCTTTCGCATCTTGGCAATATGGTAAAGGACAAGAAGAAGCTTGCGGATGAGCTCGGTATCGGAGAGATCACTCTTACCGACATTATCAAGGAGCTTGAAAAGCCCGGACGTGACCCTCGTTCGGATATGCCCGCCCCGATCCTTCGTACCGATGTACTTGAGATGAAGGACCTGAAGGAAGGCATGATCTTAAAGGGTACAGTCCGCAATGTCATAGATTTCGGTGTATTTGTTGACATCGGTGTTCATCAGGACGGTCTGGTGCATGTTTCCCAGATCACCAACAAGAAGTTCATCAAGCATCCTCTTGACGCTGTAAGCGTCGGCGATATCGTGGACGTCAAGGTCATGAGTGTGGATCTTCAGAAGAAGAGGATCCAGCTGACGATGATACTGTAAGATCATCATTTCTCAAAAATTTTATATTTAAATGATTGCAAATTTGCGATCTGTGATTATAATGATATACGAAAACTTCAGGGCGGGGTGCAAGTCCCCACCGGCGGTTGGAAATTCCGGTTTCCTACAGTCCGCGAGCCTTCGGGCCGATTTGGTGAGATTCCAAAACCGACAGTTACAGTCTGGATGAAAGAAGTGGAGCAACATGTTTTGTGTTTTAATGGATATGTGTTTATTGCCCTGCAGTTTTCTGCAGGGCTTTTTTAATGCCTTCAGTCATATTTTTTGTATTCTCGGAAAGGAAGGAAAAAAACAATGGAAAGTAAGTCATTTTTTCACACGATCAGGGACTGGTTTGTAAAGAGAGGAGATACATTTTCGTCTCTCGGAAAAAATGTTTCGTCAAGTATAGGTACCGTGCTGATCTTTATCGCACTTATAGCGGGCGTGATCCTGATCGCGCTGGTTGCACAGAGGCTGATCGACAAAAAGAAGGGTATCCGGGAAAGGACAGATAAGCTGAAGATCAACAGGATCGCGATCATAGCAATGTTATCGGCAGTAGCGATCATCCTGAATCTGTTCTCATTCCCGCTGTGGTTCGCTCCCGGCTTCTATAAGCTTGATCTGAGCGAGCTTCCTGTTGTGATCGGCACACTGGCGCTCGGTCCTGTCGCAGGTGTTGCGATCGAGACTGTCAAGATCCTGTTGAATCTTTTATTTAACGGCACTTCTACCGCTTTTGTGGGCGAGATCGCCAATTTTGTAATGGGCTGCGCTTATGTTGTGCCCGCCGGGATCATTTACTACAGCAAAAAGAACAGAAAGAACGCTGTTCTGGGCCTGATCGTGGGTACTCTGATAAGCATTACCGCGGGTTCGCTTCTG
>JAILIQ010000019.1 GCA_024695205.1 Lachnospiraceae bacterium | reverse complement strand
ATTCCGCACCTGGCCATGCCCTCAACTGCCCTCTTATCCTGATCGCTCATATTAAACACACCCTCCCTCATTTTCAGCTTCTTCCTTCACCCGGATAAAGCTTTTCATTTCAATCTATGATAGCAGATTCGGGCAAGATATGCCACCAGATTCATAATAAAGAACAATATGTTGTATGTAATCTGTTAGAAATCCCGAATCCGATGCATAACCTCCATACAACAACTTCACAGATACTTGGCTGTTTCGTGCCAATCAGAAACGCAGCTGCACCGACATCATAGCTGTTAATGATTACCCCAAAGAACTCTCCTTCAATTTTCAATCAGTATAGTATAAAACCAGCGGCATGTGGTATTCTTATCATATGTGCGGCAGATGCGAAACAGAGAAATCAATTGATCGGAGGATATGCAAATATGTCTGATATTGTACGGATGCGAACCCTGGAAACTGCAGACGGCAAGGGTTTATTCCCTTTGGATGTACTTGACATACTGGAAAATTTTTTGAACGACCCCAGTTATACTATCCCGAAATCAATGTTACCAATCTGAAAAGCAAGGAAAAGCCGAAGAACGGCCATGTGTTTAGTCCCGATATCTTTGCAAAATCATTTACCAGAGACAATTTCAGCCGCGACGAATTCCAAGGGCTGATGTCAGAAAACGATTACCTCACAACCGCTATAGCCGCTTTTGACGAAAATGATACGGAAAGGGTAAGCGTTGCCACAATAATGAAAAACCCGGAGATCTTCTTTCATATTCCCTGACCGATATGATATTTTAACCGATCGGCAAAGATTGATCCTTACATATTGTCCTTTACGGCTACGGCGACCATTCTTGCCCGAGCCCGGATTATCCCGTCCGCTTCCATGGTCATATCCACGATCACTTTCCTTTCTCCAATTTCTTCAACTTGTGAAATAACCGTTATTTCTGAGTTCATTGGCGTCGGCTTTTTATAATCAATCTCAAGCCTCCCGGTGATATAACGGCCAATGACAGTATCCTCTGTCAACCCAAGACCTTTACTCTTATGGGCAAACCATGCCGCCGAGGCTGTTCCGTGGCAGTCAAATATCATCGCGATCATGCCCCCAAACAGATTATCAGGGATTCCTCCCGTAAACTGATCAGGTGGCGTAACCTTACAGATGCATTTCTCCCCGTCCTCGTCAGGATAGGATTTTAAATGCATGCCGGACTCATTCATAGCCCCGCATCCCCAGCAATGCTGAAATCTCTCTCCATATGTATCCTGGATAGCAATTTCCCTTTTTTTATCGGCCATCGCTCATTCCCTCACTTTTCAGATATTCCTTAAGAGCATCAAACCCTCCGTGCGGATACTGCTCTATATCGGTTCCGGATTTATTGATCAGGCAGTCGGTCAAAAGAAACACCTTCATGCCGAGGCCCGCGGCTACCATATCCTCTCCGACATCATTTCCGACCATCAGGCAGTTTTCTGCATTTAAGCCAACTCTTTTAAGCACCTCCCTGTAGTAATCCGGGTTCGGCTTGCAGAAGCTGATGTTTTCGTAAGTGGTAATAAACTCGAAGTCCTCCGACACAAGGCCTGCCCACCGGATGCGGGTTTGTGTGGCAACAGACGGAAACAGCGGGTTTGTGGCTAGTCCTATACGCAGCCCGCAGGCTCTTATCAGTTCTACTGTTTCGGCCGCCTTCGGATTGAAGCCGCAAAACTGCCTGGCATCATTAAATTCATTAGCATAAAACTCATCAAACAGAGCCTTGTCTTTCCATACCCGATCACCGTATATCCCGGCGAAATCCTTCCAGAACGCTTCTTCATTGCTGCAGCTTCCGTCATTTCTGACCATAGCCGCCGTTCCATGCCAGATTGCCTTAACGAGCGGATCCAGCTCATATCCGTAAGGCTCCACTTTCTTCGCAAGCATTTTGAAATACCCGCCAGTAAACTCATCCATATCCATGGGAAGCAATGTGCCATCCAGATCAAACATGACCATTTCCAAAGACATTTTTCCTGCTTTCCTTTCTCCCGGCCCGGTTGCAGCCGTCAATATATTCCCATTTTTATATCTTTATATTATGGCATCCGCCATGCCCGCAATTCTGCAAGTGCGCTATGTCCTGTTTCCCCCGTGTCAAGCACCTCTTCGGATATTATCTCTCCGTTTTCAATATCATACAGCTTAAACTGCGGAGTCCTCCCAAAATGCTGAAATACTTCTCCGTTTTCATAAGTGATTGCTACTTTCACGACATCCTCCTTTTATCATTAGACTACATAACCTGTAATTACAGAAAAGGCAGACTCATCTGCTCGTAAACAATTGTTTCACCATGCTCATACGTCTTAAGAAAAGCCCGGAATGCCTCCGGATCTGCCAAAGCATCCGAAAACTGCAAAAGATCATCTGACTCCTCTTTCATATCCTGATATCTGAGAACCTTCACGCCCTGCTTTCTCGCAAACTCAGCCGTCTTTAATGATCCGCTGTCCTTGCGGTTCTGCGTAGCGGCCGCGTCAGATTTGCTTGTCAAATCTGACATAAAAGAATCGCTTCGCGA
>JAILIQ010000008.1 GCA_024695205.1 Lachnospiraceae bacterium | reverse complement strand
TACCCCTGATGAACCACTCCTCATCCCAGAGCCTGTCGTTGCAGACTTTTTTTACTCTGTCCGCTACAGAACGGTACTTTATGGCATCATCATTCCTGCCGAGCCTTTCTGCAAGGGCGATGAAATTGTCCAGAGCCCAGTAATGCAGGAAACTTACCATGGCGCTCTCTCCGCCGCCAAGGTTCAGACAGTCGTTCCAGTCTGCGCGAAGTCCCTTGCATATTCCGCTTTTGCCAACCTGTTCAGCCGAAAAATCAAGGATCCTCTTCATATGATCGTAAACGGATTCGGTAAAATCCTGCCCGTTTATGAATGTATCCGCGTATGTGAGCTGTTTGTCGGCAAATTCAAGATCGCCGGTTTCCTTTATATAATTTACTATTGAAGAAACAAGCCAGAGAGCGTCGTCCGAGCAGGCATCGTCAAGCCCGTGAATAACGCTTTTATCGGCCTTCGGTACAACTGTTGGCGAGTCAAAGGGTTTATTCCCGTCATCCTCTTCAAACCATTCGGGCTGGAAAAGGTGGAGTCCGTAGCCTTTTGTCGTCAGGCCCTTAAGAAGCTGTTCAATCCTTTCTTTGCATTTTCCGGGATTTGAGTGGGGGATCGTCATCGCATCCTGCGCCGTATCACGGTATCCAAGTCCGACTCTGCCGCCCACTTCGATAAATGAAGCGAATCTCGAAAACATGACATTTATTTCCGACTGATAGAGAGTCCATGTATTGATCAGGGAATTCATGCCCTCATTCGGGGTATCAATGACCATCTTGTCGCACTTTGCCTTCCAGTAAGCAGCCATGTCGGCGTATGCTGCGTCCACTGCCGCAGGATCGCTGTATTTTGCCCTTACCCTTGCGCCCTCGCTTCTTCTGCCCTCGCCGAGCATATATATGAGTCTGACTTCTTCGCCGGGAGCAAGCCTTATCTTTTTCATAAGACTGCCGCAGTGGTTCATGCCCTTCTCCTCGGAGCCGCTGCATTCACCGTTTATGACCGCAAGGGGATTGCTTTCAGTATTATATGTTCCTAAGAATCTGTCTCTTACGCAGTCAAACCCGTCAGGCTCAAAATTGGCGGTAAAGTACTGATACCCTTCTTCCTCATAATAAAGGTCTTCCTCAATGATCCCGTCCTTATATGAACCGCCGGCGCAGTACAGGCTCATCTGGAAATTGATATTGTCTATCATTACATGGTGGAAAGAAAATTCAAGATATGAAAATACGCTCAGGTCACGTTCCCTCTCCTGCGTATTTTTAAGCTTAAGATCCCAGAGAAGAACATTCTCGCCTCTCGGGATAAACATCTTCTGGGATGATGATATCCCGTCATACTCACATTCATAGACCGTATAGGAAAGTCCGTGACGTGTTGTATACCTGACTTTATCAAGGTCTTTGCCGACCGGTTGCCACGACGTTGACCAGTAATCCTTATTCCCGTTATCGCGAATATAGAGATAAAACCCCGGTCTGTCCATAGGCACACTGTTGCCGCGGAACCTTGATATCCTGTGATATTCCGGAGATTTATAAAATGTATATCCGCCCGCGGTATGATTTACGACCGCCGCCATATCCTCGACTCCTAAGTAATTGGTCCATGAAGTAGGCAGATCCGGTCTTTCGATCACATATTCCTTATTTGCATCATCAAAATACCCGTAACGCATGTTTTTTCCTCCCGTTTTTGTTCGGGACGCTCCGTGGGATTGTCCGAAAACCGGCCCACAGGAGCTGTCTTCTCCCTTTGTTAGTATTATAGAGGCTTTCATACGCTAAAGTATATGGCTAAAAATGTTATTATTTGTTTCTTCTTGTTAAGGTTTTCGGACAGTCCGGCCGGGGCAAAGTCTGTAAGTCAGCTTGCCAGATCGCGCCTTTCATAGTACCGGAAGGCAAAGCATGTACAGCAGACTGTGACTGCGATCGCGATAACGAATGCTGCTGCCCGGGATGTCTTTCCGGCAAATATATCAGAGGCATTTGCGTAGGAGTAAGGTCCGATGATGATATAATCCTTCATATCCGGCACCGCTCTTCCGATCAGATCGAAAGCATAGAAAAACAGCGCAATACCAAGTCCCGCGCCCATCCTGTTTTTTCCCGAAAGGGAAGATATGGTGAAGCACACAGCCGCGACCTCGATATTCATCAACAGCTGACAGAGCATAAAGCTCATAAATTCGCCGGTCGGGAGGGTTTCCTGCATGGACGCGAAACCTATCGCATACAGGCAGCCGCAGATGATCGTAAAGGCAGTAAGCATGCAGACAAGACACAGACCTTTTGCCGCAACCACCCTGCTTCTTGACACAGGGAGCGAGAACAGGAATTCCCCACTGTGACCGTCTTCTTCCTTTGACAGTATCACAACTGCTATGACCGCAGCGAACATTCCGCTTCCGAGTCCGTGCACCGTTCCCACTTCAACAGCGAAAAAGCCTGCAAGAGATGCCATGCTCAAAGTGCTCATTCCAAACGCATCCGAGAAAAATCCCATATCCGAGAAAGCATCA
>JAILIQ010000333.1 GCA_024695205.1 Lachnospiraceae bacterium | reverse complement strand
TATAGTCACGCTCTGTATGAGCACCGCATATATCGCGACACAGATGAGGATCAGAAAGCCCTGGAACCCTAGTGCCGCAAGGCTCCTTAAGTAGTTCTGCCCGATATGGCTCTGTTCCCTGTTTCCGAAGGTTGAGAGAGGCAGAGGCGCAAGGCTCGTCATAAGATAAATCTCTATCATTCGTGCATAAACGATGACAAAGACGATCTTACTGAGCGCGAACAGGGTTATCTGTATCACGCCTGACTGAAGATACAGTCCGAACAGTTTTCCGTTACTCATCCCGGCAACGGTGCCTGACAATTCCGCCAGCTGCTCCGACGTCACTCCGGTCGTGGAACCTATCAGGCCTGCCGCCTCATTTACAACCTGCTGTGCAACATCAAATATCGCCATGACAATATCGAAGGTATGGCTGATGATTGTAACTGCTATAAAGGTTTTGATCATCCACTTGAAGAATATCCAGGTCTCGAAGTTGGCGAGGTTGTTATGCTCTATGATCATCTGTATCAGCTCATAGCACGCAATGAAGGTCAGTATCAGCCCCGCGATCGGAAGGATGACCGATTCGGAGATATTCTTTATCATGGTAAAGATCGCCGGCGAGAAATTCTCCGGCGTCTGGGCCACATCGGATGCAATGCTGCCAACCTCGTCGTTGACAGCATTGATCATTCCGGTGAGGTTACTCATCACACCTTCAACGAGCAGATCATGCAACCATTCACTGATCTTGTCGATAATACTGCTCATTCAGTGCCCTCCGATCATGCGAAGATGTTGGCAAGAAGGGGAACGAGGGTGATGCCGATAAGCGCTACGCCGCCGCCTGCAACGAGCTGCTTCATGCCCTGCGACTTCGCACCGGGGTTATCATTGCCGTAACCTTCCATGAGGTTGATACCGCCCCATACGCCAAGGCCTGCGCCGAGACCGACAACGAGCTTCTGAACTGCATCAACTGCTGAAGTAGAAAATGCCATAATAGTTTTCCTCCTAATTTTTCATTGTTTTTGGGTAATAAAAAATGGCTGCTGCTTTTTAGCAACAACCATCGCTCTATCTGATGCGCGGCTCTTAAGGCTCTTTGCCTTCGTCATCGCTCACTGCATCTGCGTCTACTACATCGTAGACGTCTTCTTTATTCAGTTTTAACTGATGATTCAGGTACTTCTCGACGTCAAAGAAGTTCCTATCATCCGCATCCGAAGTCAGATGATAATTCGGGTGCTTTGTCAGATCATATTTTTCTGACAGGAATGGTCTTACTCCGCGGAGCTGCAGGATGCATTTGCTGCCGTCCAAAACGGCAAGTTCGTCGATCGACATAAGATCCTTACCGAGCTTGCTGTAGTTTAAGGAATGGTTCTCGTCCCTTCCTCTCGTTTCACCGGTATTGTAGGTGTCGATCGTTTCCTTGCCGAGGGCTGCACTTAAATCCTTAAGTGTGGTTGGCTCCGAGCCTCCGAGGAATAACTGTGAATCCATGTTTCCGACGATGGTATCTGCATGATCCTTATAAATCGCCTTAAGCTGGCTTCGCGTCTGCAGTACCAGGCACGCCGAGATCTCACGGCTTCGTATAGTGGCAACGAGCTTCTCCAGATTCGGAATCTGGCCGATGTTCGCGCACTCATCGATGAGGCATCTGACATGCACCGGGAGCCTCCCGTGATACACATCGTCAGCCTTCTCGCAAAGAAGATTGAAAAGCTGCGTATATACCATGGCGATAAGGAAGTTGAACGTCGGGTCATTGTCGCTCATGATGAGGAACAGTGCCGTCTTCTTATCTCCTAAGGTATCAAGATCCAGTTCATCGTAAGAAGTGATCTCACGAAGCTCTGAAATATCAAATGGTGCCAAGCGTGCGCCGCAACTGACGAGTATACTCTTGGCAGTCTTTCCTGCCGCAAGTTTGAACTTGGCATATTGTCTTACCGCGAAGTGGTTCGGGGACTTTTTCTTGAGTCTTTCAAACATGCGGTCAACCGCATTCTGGAAGTCCTCGTCGTCCTCTCTCACCTCGAAAGCATTGATGAACTCTAACATTGTCGCGAAATTCTGCTCCTCCGGTGGGGCCTCATAATGGATATAGCCTATAAGCGCCGTATAGAGCAGTCTTTCCGCCATCTCCCAGAAAGGATCGTTTCCCTTACCCTCGCCCTTCGTGTTGGAAATAAGGGCTGTTACGAGCTTCAGGATATCCTTCTCGGAGTGTATGTACTTGAACGGATTGTAATGCATAGACTTTTTGAAGTTGATCGTGTTGAATACTTTGATGTCATATCCGTTCTTATACAGTGCCGTACCGGTCTCACCCAGGAGCTGTCCCTTTGGATCCGTTACGACATAGGAACTGTGCATCTGAAGCAGGTTCGGTTTTACAAAGTACCTTGTCTTACCGGAACCGCTGCCGCCGACTACCAGGACGTTTTTGTTCCTGGCATATTTCGGATTGGCAGGTCTTGATTCCATGGTAAGGCGCTCTGTCTGCGTCAGGATCACATTGTTTGAAAAGTCAGGATCCATGTACGGTTCGATGTCTGCCGGTGTTCCCCACCTGGCTGAACCGTACTCCTCGCCATGCCTGTATTTCTTGGCATTCTTTGATCTTACATACATAATGAGCCTTAATCCTCCGCCTATAAGTGCGCCGATGAACAGGTCAAACGGATGTAGGCTTGGCATCACATTCGTAAATGCTGTGCCAAGCCCGTCCGTAAAGA
>JAILIQ010000317.1 GCA_024695205.1 Lachnospiraceae bacterium | reverse complement strand
AAGATACAGGAATGGGGACATGATCTTGCGGTTGATGAGACAGGCGAAGGCTTCTACTTTGATACAGCTTATGAAACCCAGACTGCCAATATCTCCATTAAGAACTTTAATTACGGCGATACCAGAGGTGTATGGGCTAATTTTGGAGAATACCTCGGAACCGTGACCATCAGTGTCGATGGAAGATATGCAACTGTTGAAGGCAATACTGTTTCTCAGAATGTCAACTATTCAGGCATTCAGATCAAGTATAATGTAACCCGTGCCGGAGATTGGGACAATAGCATCCAGGGATTCCGTTGGGAGCCTTTCTATCCTGAAGTTATTGACAATGGCAGCTACAAGAT
Source organism: Lachnospiraceae bacterium (assembly GCA_024695205.1). Classification (GTDB taxonomy): domain Bacteria; phylum Bacillota; class Clostridia; order Lachnospirales; family Lachnospiraceae; genus RUG11977. The sequence goes on along the minus strand of JAILIQ010000317.1, from coordinate 6,925 downwards.
CTACAACTGGGTATTTGATGCTGAAGATCGTTGGGATAAGTATTTCCAGGTTGAAAACGCAAGCTCGTTCAATGATCTGATTATACGGGCAGGCAATTATATTACCAGTATCGGCGATGTTGACGATGTCAAGGATCTGATCGATTTCGGTTTTATCGAGGAAGGATATAGAGACGGAGTCATAACAGGCAATACGGAATACAGGCTTTCATTCAGCGTACCGGCACCTGTAGTTTACGAGGAACCGACGCCTGAACCCACACCCGAACCTACACCTGAACCTACTCCTACTCCTACACCGACTTCAGATCCTACACCCGAACCGACGAAGGAAGTTTCGAACGTAGGCGGTACTGTTACAACAACAACTACTACCGAGAACGAAGACGGTTCTAAGACAACTGTTGAGGAAGTTGTAGCACCTGACGGATCAAGCTCCACAACAGTTACAACAGAGAATGCCGACGGCTCAACCTCTACCGTTTCCGAGACAGTAGCAGCGGATGGTACCAGTTCGACCACAACATCTACCACGGTTGAAAAGGAAGACGGTTCTGTTGAGACTAAATCGGAGACCGTAAATTCCGACGGAACAAGCTCGACAACTACTGCAACAACGACAGAAGACAAGAAGGGTAACAAGACAACCGAATCCCTTACCGAGAATTCTGACGGTACAACAGTAGAGGAAACAAAGGTTGAAAATAAGGACGGAAGCTCATCCACATCAAGCGTTACCAAGGATGAGGACGGAAAGGTTCTGACGCAGACCACAGAGGAAGTTACAGTTAGCGATGATGGTGATATCACTATCGGGACCACAACCGAGAATGCAGACGGTTCTTCCATAGAGAGTACCGTTCTGATCTCAAATGAAGGTCAGGTAGTATCACAGACTCTTGAAACCGCTTCGGACGGCAAGGTCGACATCTCATTTGAAACTGACAATACAGACGGAACAAGCGTTGTCCAGACATTTACTTCAAGTAAGAGCGGTGAAGGAAAGATCAAGGTCACCAATTTTGAAGTGGATGGCAAGAAGGCAAGCATTCCCGACAAGATCGTGGTAGGCGACAAGGAATTTGAAGTTGTAACGATCGCGAAGAATGCACTTGCAGGCAATACGGTAATCACAAGTGTTGAGATTCCCGAGACCGTAACTTACATAAGCAAGAAAGCATTTGAGGGAGCAACATCATTGAAGAAGATCACTCTTCCCGATGCTGTAACCTATATCGGCAAGAAGGCATTTGATGGTGCCGAGAAGCTGAAGAAGATCAATCTTGGATCAAATATTCAGACAATAAAGAAGAATGCATTCAAGGGTATAAATGAAAATGCCACCATCTACATTACCGCAACCAAGGAAGAATTCGAAGAGATCAAGGCGAAGATCCTTAAATCCGGTATTGCAAGCACTGTAAAGATCAAGAGGGTTAAGCCTGAATAAAGACTTAATTCCGGTCATGTGACCAAAATTGACAACAAAAAAAGCAGGATCCACTGTATGTGGGTCCTGTTTTTCTGTTCAAGGAAGCTTCCTGATCTCACTTCGCAAACTGTGTATACCCCTCTCCCCAGACCTCACGGGCATCATTGATCGTAACAAATGCCTTCGGATCGATGGCGTATACAAGATCGATCAAAGTGACAATCTCCTTGCGCGAAACCACGCAGAACAGCATCTTCTTGTCGTTATGGGAATACATGCCTTCTCCTTCAAGACCGGTCACACCGCGGTCAAGCTGTTCGAGGATCTTGTCGGATATCTCCTGATATTTGTCGGATACGATAAACGCACATTTTGCGAATTTGAGACCTTCAAGTATGCCGTCGGATACCTTGGTCACAACATATACAGCGATAACGGCGTACAGAGCGATATTTACACCGAACAGACCGGCGCCGCTGATAACGATGACGCCGTCTATGATGAGCAGGAGCCTGGGCACCGAAATGTACGGCTTTTTATGATGGATCAGGATACCCAGCATGTCAGTACCGCCGGTCGTTCCCTGCGCAAGGAACACCAGTCCGAGGCCGAGGCCTGTCAGCACGCCTCCGAAAATGGCGGAGAGCAGATAATCCGCTTCAAATATCGGCCCGACAGGCAGCAGGTACATGAAAAACGTGTAGGATGCGGTTCCGATGACCGATTTCAGGATGTATCTTGTCCCGAAAACCTTCCAGGAGATCAGATACAGCGGGATGTTCAGCGCCAGTGTTGTCAGCCAGACCGGGATCCCGTCCGTAAATACGATATCCGCCGTCAGGTACTTCACCATGATCGCAAGACCCGCAACACCTCCGGTTACCATGTGCATCGGGTCATAGATCATATTGACCGCCATGGACATCAGAAAAGTGCCCATAAGTATAAAAATGATATTCCTTACCGGACTTTTTTTCGTTATAAAACTGAGCATTTTTAACCTCCTGTTGAGAGTTAGCTCAGCGAAGCTGAGCTTGAGCAAACGCATCTCCGTTACGATTTATTATTTCATATATGGTCAGGGCCTTGTTTTATCCCCTCTTACGAGCTCCCAGGCAAATATCCACTGCTGTACGATCCCCCTGTACCCGCTGAACCGGTCAAAATGAAGCTTCACAAGCTTCTCATAATCGGACATGCCCAGACTGTGATCCCTGTCAGAGCGCCTGTCCTTCCCGGCCGGCAGGGCATTTTTACCGGTAGGTTCTTCTGCGGCTTCCGTACAATCCCGGCTTTCCTTCTGTTTCACACCGGTTTTTAAGCTCTCTCCGGGATTTTTACCGTCATCTGCCGCGACATCTCTTAAATAATATTCACGATACAGGATGTCCTTGATGTGCGTATCTATCGGAAATGCATCAACATATCCGGCTCCGAACAGACATATACAGTTGGCGACCTTCTCTCCGACCCCGCAAAACGACGTAAAATACGCTTTCGCAGCATCAAGTCCCATATTCTCGACCGTCTCGTAATCAAGTCCGTCCGTAAGGTATTTTACGGATGTTTCATAAATATACCGTTCCCTGTAGCCAAGCGACAGACCTTTAAGTCCTTCGGGCCCTCCCCCGGCAATGGCTTTCGGTGTCGGAAATGCGTACCAGAAATGCTCCTGCGCTTCATTTTCCGGATAGGCTCCGCCGCCGGCTTTACGTTCCCCGAAACGTTCGCAAAGAGCCTCGATGCATTTTCTTATGGACGGTATCTGCTTCTGCTGCGAGATGATAAAGCTGATCAGCATTTCCCATATGTCCTGATGAAGGATCCTTATTCCGGCTCCGAAGCTGCAGGCAGAAGCCACATATTCGTCTCTGCCGGTTATCCCGCCAGCCTGCTTTAAGCTGCCCGAAACAGCTCTGCCGGTGGGCTGCCTTAAGCCTTCCGAAACAGCTTCTCCGGCCGCCTGCCTTAAGCCGCCCGAAGCATCTTCACCGACGGCATCGCGTATCAACGACTCATAGTCGCGGTCAAGGTCGAAATATCTGCGCCAGTATCCGTCAAATTCCTCCCGGTCGCAAAAGAAGTCAACCGTCTCTCCACGCTGTTTCAGCCTTAAATACCGGTCGGCGGAATAAACGTCAAAAACGCCCTCTTCCCGCTCATACATACGGAATATCTGACCGCTGTTGCAGATACGCCGAAGATCAAAATATTTTACAGTCAGTGATATCATATCTTATACCTCATTCACCTATTGCAGCAGATGAATTTATTCCACATGAAGAAGATTTATATCCTCTGCCTTCTTATAACTTCTTTTTCTGCCGTAAGCATATCGTCCCCGACAGAAAGAACTTATGTATATACATCCATTTCCACATAGAGCCTGTCCTTACGGGTTTTGCCGGATTCACCGCGAAAGATCCATTTGCCGAAGCCCCTGACAGAGACAACGTCACCCGTCTTCAAAGCCCTGGAATTGGAAGTGATCTCTGCCCCTCCGACAAACACGCGGCCTTCGCTCACCAGCTTCAGGCTCTGCTCCCTCGAAAGGTTGTACAGCTTCGAGATCACTGCGTCGATCCGGTTGCTGCTTACGATCACCTGACGCCGTTCCAGCTTCGGCCTGATGTTTTCGGGCAGTTCATCACAGAATCCGGCGCGTACATGAGTATGACGCACATATTCCAGACTGTCAACTATAAATTGTGCGATATCGCGGTGTACAAACATATAAGCCGTATTTTCGGAAATGATTATGTCTCCTGTTTTCTCGCGCCCGATCCCGAGTCCGAGCACCGATCCGAGAAAATCCCTGTGTGTCAGATCGTCGGCGAATTTCGCCTGTACGGGCGAGATCCTGATCGTACTTATCGGAAATCCGGCCGGTGCAGCCTCCTGTACAGAGTAGTCGTTAAGACCTTCCGATCCTTCAGGATCACCGTGCTGTCCTTCCGCCTCCGTGATGACATATTCCATTTCAGTATCAAAATCCCCGAATCTTATCATACAGCGCTCACATCCGTCTGCTCCGCCGAATATTACGGCTCCCCTGAATTCGGGCTGATTCTTGCATGCCGCAAAAACAGCCAGTTCATTCATATTCAGAAAATCCGTAAATGTATGACTGCCTGTCCGCTCCGCTCTTGTTGCCAGATCCGTAAATCTTTTCTTTATATCGTTACCGTCTTTCATTCATTTCAGCCTCATACCGTCTTATTCTTCATCCGGATCCGCCGGACTGTCCGAAAGTCCTGTACGGCCGGGTTTCGTACAGTCTCCCGCAAAACCGGCAGACCCGTGTTTTCCGACAAAAAACATACATACCCGCAAACTATCTGCACCAAAACCGTGCCCGGATGTCTGCGGGTATAATTAATCATCTTCCGAAATCCGTATAAATAATATCCACACCCATTTCCGTCATCGCGTCCCATTCTTCGGCGTCATTGACAGTATGCGTGGCAACACGGATCTTCTTTTTCGTAAAATACTCTATTCTCGCTTCAGTTACATATTCCTTCGGGATCGTAACGGTCTTGATCCCTTTTTCCTTTAAAAAAGCGGCTAATTCCTTGAACTGGCTGTTTTTCTTCAGCTTCAGTTTATATGTAGTAAATATCCAGTTCCGGTATTCATACACTGCCTTTAACTGCTCGTATTCCTCCTGTGCATAAATTTGCGGAACAAGCCTTTCTTTCAGCTGCTCACCGCCGCTGATCTGCGAAAGGATCCTGTCTATCTCCCGGTAAACACTCAGAGTGTCTTTTTCTTTTGTGTCAATGATAAGGAAACATTTCGTCCCGGCAAGTATTTTCAGTGCCGTTTCGGCCGTCATGGGAGTATACAGACCATTGATCCTGTACTTCTCGAACTTCGCTGCTTTCGGCACCGATTCCAGTCCGATATCATCCCATTCATGGGCACATACAAGTACACCGTCCTTAGTAAATCTGAAATCTATCTCAACCGCACCGCATCCCGACATTATACTGTTCTCAAGCGCTTCTTTACTGTTGGTATAGGCTGTCCCGTCTATACCTCCGCATGCGTGTCGTATTACAGATATATAACTCCATTTTGACCGGCTGCCCCTTGCCGATACGGAAAAGCACGACATGACCAGCAGAATGATCACAAAAAAAACCACAGCTTTTCCAAATTTAATGATCTTCTTGATAATCTCCCTCCTCTCCGCGTATATATTTTACAATATCTGCCAACTTCAGGTCAAGAAGCTTTTACCGGGGACTTCCTGTTTGAAAAATCTTGACATTTCAGAGATTTTATGTGTAAATTACAGAGTAAAGCTTATCCGACGGGCAGCAGGCAGACCCCTATGCCGGTCGGTGCATAAACAAGGAGTATCATCACAATGAAACTTAATTTCGAACGCGAATATTTCAAATATAACGGCGGATACCGCATTATCATCACGCTGGTACTGCTGGCAGCCGTATGCGGTCTGTCCGCTCTTTTCATCGGAAAATACTGGCAGCTCGGCATAGTTGCCGGCCCCATACTCAGCATGGGTGTTCTGTGTTTTATGGATTTCTTTATCTTCCGCGGAACTCCGCTCCGCAGGGGCGCCGCCGGCACCGCAGCCGCTAAAACCGATATCGATCCTGCCGCAGCCACTGTCGAAACCGCTGAAAAAGCAGATGACGGACTTTCCACAGCAACAGCCGATGCCGCAGAATCCACAGAAAAAACCGATACCGTACTCTCCGAAGTTACAGCCGATGCCGCAGAATCCGCAGAAGAAAAGCCTGCCGCCGGCACTGCTGCCGACAGCGGCGATCCGGTTCTGATAAAGGCGCTCCGCCAGGATCTGATCAACAAAGCTCTATTCAACCTGATCGTAATGGCTTTCATCCTTGTAATAGTTTTGTTCTTCACCAAGCTCACATACTCCCGCTTGTTTATCGCACTGTGCGCAGGTGCGGCATTTGCGGCAAGCCAGGCAGTAATAAGGATTACGGTGATTATAAGCAGAAGACTCGGTACAACATTTCAACGCCATACTCTGATCGTGTATGTTGCGTTCTTCATATGTGCTCTTGCGGTGCTTCCTCTGGTATTCCTGTTCAGGACCGACTCCAAACTGATCGCTCTGCTCGCTGCCGCAGCTCTTGAAGCGGTTTCCGTCGTAACCGCAATACTCCTTATGCATACCGGCAAAAAGTCCGTTTCCGCAAGATCATAAAATTTCTCTCGACTCCACAATTTAAAATCACATCACAAAAAAGAAATCCCGAAAATATTACAGTATTTTCGGGATTCCTTTGCTTTTTTCAATTATTAAGAATTTTTACTTGTAATTTGTGTATATTTATGCTATGCTATTTTGCGTTGAATATAGTTTTTAATCCAACTTCACATATCACAAAGGAGACTTAGCTATGAAGAGTTCTCAAAGTATCAAAACCAGGCTTATATCAATCATGATCATTTTGGTTGCCGTCCCGCTTGCGGCCGCTGTCATCATCAGCA
>JAILIQ010000271.1 GCA_024695205.1 Lachnospiraceae bacterium | reverse complement strand
AATTGCTCTCCTCAGCTTCAGAAGGTCGCAAGTGAGATATTGTATAAGCTTTCTTCGAAAAATCAGGTATTTTTCTCGACGCATTCACCGAACATGATCTTCAATTTCAATTCAAAACAGATCAAGCAGGTCGTACTCGATGAAAACGGCAATACCTCAGTAAACGAGAATACCGATATTGATACCATACTTGATGATCTCGGCTATTCGGCAAATGATCTGATGAATGTCAATTTCATCTTCATCGTCGAAGGTAAACAGGACAGCAACAGGCTTCCGCTGCTTCTTGATAAGTATTATTCCGAGATCTACAATGACGACGGTACTCTGCAGCGCGTTTCGATAATAACGACCAACAGCTGCACCAATATCAAGACCTATGCGAACCTGAAATATATCAACAAGCTTTATTTGAAGGATCAGTTCCTGATGATCAGGGACAGCGACGGTAAGGATCCTCAGGCTCTTGTAAAGCAGCTGTGCAACTACTATTTTGCAAGATCCCAGGAGGACAAGGGCAATATCCCGAGGATACAGCCGCGAAATGTTCTTGTGCTTAAGTATTACTCATTTGAGAATTATTTCCTCAATCCCGAGGTAATGACCAGAATAGGCGTTATCAAGACGGAAGAGGAGTTCTACAACATATTGCTTGATAAATTCAAGAGCTATCTTCACAAGCTTGCCAGCGTAAAGCACATGAAGGAAGTGACCGGACTTGTGATACGCACAAAAGAGGATATCAAGCGCAATATGGAGACCATAAAGATATTTGTACGCGGACATAACCTGTTTGATATTTTCTACGGCCGCTACAAAGGCGAAAAAGAGACCGAGATACTCAAAGCCTATATCGATGAGGCGCCGAGATCCGATTTTGCCGATATCCTGAATGCCATCGACAATTTCATCTACTTCATGAACCGGAGGAGGGATGATGAGGAGGACAGTGCGGAGATGTCGCAGGAGATGGTATATACCAAGCACAAAAAGAAGAAGCGCAAAAAAGGGAAAAACAGGCAGCTTTAATGACTGCTGTTTCCGTGACGGGCTCCGGGGCATATATACCATGTCGTCTTACTTGATAAAGTCAACGTAATCCGACATGGTATATATGCCCCGGAGCCCTGTTAATACATGAGCGGGGAAGTAAAAAGAAAATATAATGTGATATGATCTTCCCTTGAAACCTGATGATGCCTGAGGGGCCCGGGATTATACAAGGGAATCAATGCTTTTATTCAGCATCTGTGGCGGCGGGGGCAGGATTGCGCACTATATTGATCTTGTCCACGCGGTTTTTGTCCACTGCAGTTATAGTATAGGTGACCTGTCCTTCGGTGACGGATTCACCGACTTTGGGGATATGGCCGAGAAGGTGGATGACGTGACCGGCAATGGTATCGTAGTCGTCGGATTCTATCGCAAGACCGAATTCATCATTTACATCCGAAATAATGGTTTGGCCCTGGACTTCATAGGAGTTCCCGGAGAGATGCTTGATACTGTCAACTTCGTCGAGATCGTATTCATCCCTTATCTCGCCGACGATCTCTTCGATAAGGTCTTCGATCGTTATAAGACCGGCGGTGGAGTTGTACTCATCAAGTACGATAGCCATGGACTTGTATTCCTCGCGCATCGTACTCATCAGTTCTCTGGTGCTCTTGTGTTCATAGGTAAAATAAGGTTTTCGCATCAGCGAAGTCACATCAAATTCAACCGAAGGATCATATTTTAAGAGCACATCCTTGGCCCAGATCACGCCAATGATATTATCGATAGAATCCTTGAAAACAGGCATTCTGGAGTATTCATCCTCACGGAAGGCAGCCACAAGATCATCATAGCTGATATCCGAAGGCACACATTTCATATTGATGGACGGTACCATAACATCCTTTACAAGGGTATCGCCGAAATCTATAACATTGTTGATCATCTCACGCTCGTCATTTTCAAGCACTCCGTCCTCATGACTGACGTCAACATAGGTCAGAAGCTCATTTTCGGTGATCTGTTCGTTTTTTTCGCCGGGCTTTACTCCAAACATCATAAGAACGATATCGGCAAGTTTGGAAACAATATATGTGACCGGGGTCAGCACTATCATCAGAAAACTGATAAAAGGTGCGTAAATGTGGGCAAACCTTTCCGCCTTCCTTGTTGCAAGCGTCTTGGGCGTGATCTCTCCGAAAATGAGGATCACAAGGGTCAGAAGACCGGTCGCAATACCGACCGCCGTATTGCCGAAAAGCCGTATCATCAGCGTGGTGGTGAGCGAGGATGCAACTATATTGACAAGGTTATTGCCTACAAGGATCGTCGAAAGCAGCTTTGTATTGTTATCGAGCAGTGAAAGTATCAGAGAAGCGCGTTTTGAGCCTTCGTCGGCTTCCGAACGCAGCTTTATCTTATTGGCAGACATAAATGCTGTTTCAGCCGAAGAGAAAAAAGCGGAAAGCAGGATCAGGATAAACAGAATGATGAGCCGCAAGGCGACGCCAGGTACCAAGATAAATATCTCCTTTACATAAAGATTGTATTATAAACGATTATATGGGCATTTTCGGTTCATGTCAAGATATTCGGATACGGCAGGAATAATGTCTGGGAAATGAATGACTTATTAAAAGTAAAATATAATTTAATTTCTTGAATTTTGTCTAAATCCGTAGTACAATATTTTCTGGTGCGTTGCGCTTAATTTCTTTCAGGGAGGTGGTTGCATGGATACGGACAGTTGCCGAAAACATAGCATTAAGATCATTTTTCTGAAAGAGGGGCGATATGAATGGATGATATTCTTGTAAAATTCAAGGAACTCATTGAGAAAAAGGCGTATAAGGAGTTCCGGGAGCACAGCGGTGAGATAAATGAAGCCGATATGGCTTCGTTGCTTGAAGAACTTGATATAGAAGAACTGCTCACATTCTTCAGGATATTGCCGAAGGACATGGCAGCGGATGTATTTGCATACCTGCCGATCGATATTCAGCAGGAGATGATCCTGAAATTCTCACTCGGTGAGGCTGCCAAGATCATTGAAGCGCTGGACGTCGACGATGCGGCGGACCTGATGGATGAGATGCCTTCAAATGTCGTTACAAGGCTGTTAAACTCCACAAGCAAGGACACAAGGGATACTATCAATGCACTGCTTAAGTACCCCGAGGATTCGGCCGGTTCTCTGATGACGACCGAATATGAAGCTTTAAAACAGCATCTTTCGGTGGCTCAGGCGATCGAAAAGATCAGAAAAGACGGTATTGATAAGGAAACCGTGAACAACTGCTATGTTCTCGATCCTCAGAGGCATCTGATCGGAACGGTAACATTAAGGCAGATCATATTTGCCGATCCCGAGACCGAGATCAGCGATATCATGACAGACCACGTGATATCTGTTACGACGCTTACCGACCAGGAGGAGGTTGCGCGTGAGATCCAGAAATACGACTTTAACGCGATACCTGTAGTTGACAGTGAAAACAGGATGGTCGGCATCATAACAATCGACGATATCATCGATATCCTGCAGCAGGAGGCTACGGAGGATATCGAAAAGATGGCCGCTATCAGTCCTTCGGATATGCCTTATCTGAAGACCGGTGTATTCGAAACCTGGAAGAAAAGGATCCCCTGGTTGCTTCTGCTGATGATCTCCGCTACATTTACCGGGATCATAATACAGCAGTACGAAGAAGCTCTCGGGGCTTATATAGTACTTACCTCGTTTATTCCGATGATCATGGATACGGGCGGTAATGCCGGATCACAGGCATCTGTTTCGATCATCCGTGCGCTGTCCCTTGATGAGCTTGAATTCAGCGATATCGGGATCACGATATGGAAAGAGATCAGAGTGGCGTTGCTCATAGGTATCACACTGGCTGCCGCCAATTTTGTAAAACTGATATTCATCGATCAGGTCGGCGTCATGATCGCGGCTGTTGTGTGCCTAACCCTTATAGCTACGGTTTTTGTGGCCAAGTTTGTCGGATGTACGCTCCCCATGCTCGCCAAGAAAGTCGGATTTGACCCGGCGGTCATGGCAAGTCCGTTCATTACGACTATAGTAGATGCGCTTTCACTGATGGTTTATTTTAATTTTGCATCGATGCTCCTGAATATCGGATAAGATAAAGGCTGCATATATACGGATTACGGCAGTAAGCCGTGCCGGCAATAAAATGAGAGGAAAAGAGTTTTAGATATGAAAACAATACTGGAGATAATCTCCGCGAAAATGATGACCGCATTTGCGGAATGCGGATATGAAGAAAGATTCGGAACGGTCGTGGTATCCAACCGCCCGGATCTGTGCCAGTTTCAGTGTAACGGTGCCATGGCTGCCGCAAAACAGTACAAGAAAAAACCGATCGATATCGCAAATGAAGTATGTGCAAAGATCAAGGATGACAGCTTCTTTTCACTGACCGATGCCGTAATGCCCGGTTTCCTGAATTTAAGCCTGAGCGATCAGGCCCTCGCATCTTTTGTTGCCGATATGGGAGCGGATGAAAAGCTCGGATTCGAACCGCAGAATAAGAAGAAGACCGCCGTTATCGACTACGGCGGAGCCAATGTTGCAAAACCGCTTCATGTCGGACATCTCCGTCCCGCAATAATCGGTGAAGCCGTAAAGAGGATCCTGCGCTTTGACGGATATAAGGCGATCGGTGATGCCCATCTCGGAGACTGGGGACTTCCGATCGGACTGATCATTACCGAGATGAAGGCAAGACATCCTGAGCTTCCGTATTTCGATCCCGATTACGAAGGAGAATATCCGGAAGAATGTCCCGTATCGATCAGCGACCTTGAAGAGATATATCCGTTTGCGAGTGCCAGATCAAAAGAAGATGAGGATTACCGCAACAGGGCCAGGGAGGCTGTAGTGGATCTGCAGTCGGGCAGACGCGGATATATCGCTTTGTGGAAGCAGATCATGGATATTTCCAAGGTCGATCTTAAGAAAAACTATGACAGTCTGAATGTTGATTTCGATCTGTGGAACGGCGAGAGCGATGCCGATCCGCTTATAGCGCCCATGATCGAGGATCTGCAGAAAAAGGGCATTACAAGACTCAGTGACGGTGCGCTTGTCGTTGATGTCAAGGAAGAGAGCGACAATAAGGAAATGCCGCCCTGCATCCTGAGAAAATCCGACGGAGCTGCGGGTTATCCCACAACCGATATTGCGACGATCATCCAGAGAGAAAGGGATTTTGACCCCGATAAGATCATTTATGTGGTGGATAAGCGTCAGGGTCTTCATTTTGAACAGGTTTTCCGTACAGTAAGAAAAGCCGGGATCGTAAAACCCGAAACAGAGCTGATATTCCTCGGTAACGGAACGATCAACGATAAATTCGGACATCCCTTTAAGACCCGCGACGGCGGTGTTATGAGGCTGGAATATCTGATCGGGGATGTTGCCGACAAGGTCCTTGAGAAAATGTCGGACCGGGACATGGACAGGGAAGAGGCTTACAGGATATCAAGGATCGTAGGTCTTGCGGCCGTAAAATACGGTGATCTTTCGAATCAGGCAACCAAGGATTATAACTTTGACCTTGACAGATTTACCTCATTCGAAGGAAATACAGGACCTTACATACTGTATACGATGGTCAGGATCCGTTCGATACTTGAAAAATGCAGGGTTTCGGTTGATGATGCCGTTAGTACCGCTATTTTTGAAAATAGGGACATTGCTTCGATCTGCCGCAACAGAGAGATTTCCGCAAGCGAGAGGGAACTTTTGCTTGGGCTCACGGATTTCGCGCAGTCTGTAAGGCATGCTTCGGACGAGCTTGCGCCGCATAAGCTTTGTTCTTTCATTTATGATATATCCAACAGATTTAACAGTTTTTATCATGATAACAAGATCATTTCGGAAGAGAACGAAGAGTTGAAAAAAGCCTGGATAGTGCTTATTTCACTGACATACAGGGCGCTTGACTGCATCATGGAGCTTCTTGCGGTTACTGTTCCGGAAAAAATGTAATGTTATTATTGGAGGAGTTATGTTTATTGGTAGAAAAGAGGAGTTAAAGCAGCTTGAGTCCATATACGCAAGCGATCACAGCAATCTGCTTGTGCTGTATGGAAGGGAAGGTATCGGAAAGACCGCCCTTGCGCTTAACTTTTCGGAAGGCAGGGATCACAGCTATTACCAGTCGGTAATGGTAAGCGAAGCCGAGCAGGAAAAGCGTCTTGACGAAATGTTTGCAGGAAGCCTTAACCTGACACAGGCTTTGACCCGCAATGAGGGTGATGGCGGGCAGACTCCCGTATCCGGCGATGAAAACAAGAGCGGCAGTGTTAAGAAGATCCTTATCATTGACGAATTTCACTATGCAATGAACCAGCAGCTCATGGCATCATTGCTGAGTCTTGTCGGAAATGAGGAGAAATACGGTAAATACATGATCCTTCTGCTTTCGTCTTCTATCAACTGGGTAGAGAACTCGATGATCCTTGAATATAAGGAATTTGCCAGGGCAATAACCGGAATCATAAAGCTGAAGGAACTTTCATTTGCAGATACCGTTTCATGGTTTCCGAAGGTTTCGGCATCGGACTGCGTTGTTATCAGGGCGCTTTTGGGCGGAGTACCGAAATATCTGAAGCTGTGGCAGGAAAACAGGCGTATCCGCGAGAATATGATCAATCTGTTCTTCTCGCCGGAAAGCATACTGAAAAATGAGGCTGAATACCAGCTGAAGCTCGAACTGCGAGAGCTTGGTGCCTACAATACGATACTTACGGCGCTTGCGAGCGGAAGGATCAAGCTGAACGATATTTACGAATATTCCGGATTTAACCGTGCGAAGATCAGCGTATATATAAAAAACCTGATCGAGATGGATATCGTGGAAAAGGTATATTCGATCAATGTCAGAAATAACGAGAATACTAAAAAAGGTCTTTACAGGATCAAGGATAATTTTATAAACTTCTATTACGCTTATGTATTCCCGAACGTTTCAAGGATAGAGACCGGGGAAGGCAAAAGTGTATACAATGAAGCGGTAGTTCCGGATTTTGACCGCTTTATGAGAACCGCATTTGCGGATGTATGCCGTGAGTATCTCGATATCATGTCGAAGTACCGCAAGCTTGGAAAGAACTATAACGAATGGCATTACTGGTTCGGAAAGAACGGTATCCTCGATGTTATAGGAATGGATCCGGAAGAGAATATACTTGTGGCAACCTGTGTATATTCCGATAAAAAGACCGATGTAGACCAGTACGAAGAAATGAAGGAGCTTATAGAACAGGCAGGTATCAAGCCTTCGAAGCTCTGCATTTTCTCAAAGACAGGATTTACACCGGAGCTTGCCAAAGAAGCCAAGGCCGATTCCGTCATGACGGTATCCCTGAACGACTTTTAGGATTACATTGACTTATATTTATTTGATTGGTAAAATATTAAAGTGAACAGACCGTGATCGTGGAGGATTGTTAAAAAATGAGAAAAAGACTTCTGCTTTGGTTAGCACTCTTTTCACTTATATTATGTTTCGGGGCAACCAAAGCATATGCAAATGATGAGGGTGATAACTGGATTCATTATAAAGGAATAGCTACCGCCAGGGTTAATGTACGTTTGGGACCCGGTGAGGAATATGACAAGGTTACTCTCGAGGATAAATCCAACCTGCAGCTTACCGCGCAGGAAGAAGTTATAATACTTGATGAAGCCGTTGCGGCATCCGGTAATGTATGGTATCACATCAGGGTCACAAGAGACGGAAAGGATTACGAAGGGTATTCGACAAGCACTTATCTTTCAAA
>JAILIQ010000259.1 GCA_024695205.1 Lachnospiraceae bacterium | reverse complement strand
TCGGTCAGATAAAGTACAAAACTCTTGCCGAAGCAGTCCTTAAATATCTTACAGAAGTAAGGTTCGGAATAATGCATGGCAAAAGCCGCGTCGGACAATGAAATATCACGTGTGTAATTGGCTTCGACATAATCGGTGATCAGCTTCTTGATGGCGGCCTGCTTGGCTGATGATAGTTCTTCTCTTGCCGGGATCGCATTCTGGTACTTCCCGATCTCGTTACCGCCGTTTTCTGTGATCCTGATTGCCTCCTCCACTACAGCGATAAGCTCCTGTTCGCTGACCGGCTTTAAGAGATAATCGAGAGCTCGTACTCTGATGGCCTTCTGAGCATAGTCAAATTCATCAAAGGCGGTGAGGAAAATGATAACGCATTTATCGTCGTCGCGTCTGATCATCTCAGCTGCTTCGAGTCCGTTTATACCGGGCATTGAAATGTCGAGGACAGCAATATTACACTTTTTTTCACGCCATATATCTACGGCTTCTCTTCCGTTACATGCAGGGAAAACCTCTACATTTTCGGTAAAAGCCGCTTCAAGGATTTTCTTTACGACAGCCTTCTCGATCGGCTCGTCGTCGGCAATAACGATCTTTATCATGGCGCTCCTTTGGTCAATATTTATTCAGGGATAAAACAGATCATTTGGAATATGGTATGGTGCATTTGACTACGGTCCATTCGCCTTCTATACTGTCTATCTCAAATTCCGAGTCTGTATACAGCAGTTTCAGTCTGCCGTAGATGTTGTTGATACCTATGGTACTCCGCTCCATCCCGTCATCCGCAAGCTCGGCGCGGATCTTTTCGAGGGTTTCTTTTTTGATGCCTACACCGGTATCGGAAACAACGACGTTCAGCATTTTTTCGTCTTTTTCGTTTAAAGAGGTAAATACATGTATTCGGATGAATCCGCCCTCTTCTTTTTTGGAAAGTCCGTGTATTATGCTGTTTTCAATGATCGGCTGGATCACGAAGGTCGGAACATATGCCTTGTTCAATTCTTCGTCACAGTCTATGACACATTTGATACGTTCTCCGAAACGCATTTCCTGGAGGTACATATAGTCCCTGATCATTGACAGCTCCTGCTCGAGACAGATCTCATTCTCTTCGGTACGAAGGATATAACGCAGAAGTGAACTGAGCGAATTGATCATCCTGTCGGTAGTGGCCGCATCCTCGAGTTTGGCCATTCCGCTGATCACACACAGTGTGTTGAACAGGAAATGCGGGTTGATCTGATTTCTGAGAACCTGATATCTCATGCGTACAAGACGGTTTTCAGCATCGATCTTCTCAAGTTCTTCCGCATGGAGACGGTCGAGAGCCACCCTGTTTTCTTCAAGTGTCCTTATGTATTCGGATGTGGCAAATTTCATTTTGTTGAAGGCGTGGACTAAGTCTCCTATCTCGTCCTTATTCTCGACAACAATATCTTCGACTGTAAGATCGTTGGCAGCTATCTTTCGCGATGCATCGGCGAGCTTGCCTATGGGGTCGACAAGAGTCCTGCTCATTGCTGTAGACGTTCTTGCAACAACAGTGATCATTATGACCGCAACAGTAAGGATAACCGCCGGAAAAAAGAAAAGCAAGGGAAAACGCTGCTTGTAGAAATCGTTGACCGCCTTACTCGTAAGAGACATAAGGGTGCTTCCGTAATTCTTCAGATAATCCTGCATCTGGAAGAGTTTATACTCTTCTTTCAGGAAATCGTTTGAAAGCGGGTCTGTGCCAAAGAACACAAAGCATTCCTTGCGGTAAATCTGAAAGGCACGTTCGGTCTTCTCGGTCCAGGCAAGCCTCTCTTCGCCTATCCTGGAATAATCCTTCTGAAGCCCGTTTACTGCCCTGTCTGTTTCGGACATCAGCTTATTGAAATCCTGACGTGAGATATCGCCTCTGGTATAGTCGCTGAAACCTTCCGATTCGACCTCAAGAGCTTCGACAAGAGTACCGACAAGTTCGTTGCTCTGCAGAGAATACCTGAAGTCCCATAAGGAGATCTTTATTGTCCATATATCAAGTAAAACCGTCATGAGAATTATGGCGAAAACAATAAGGACCATGGCGGAAATCTTCTCTTTAAGGGATTTTTTGCTCCACCCGGCCTTTATCATTCTGCTCCATTTATTTTCTCTGGCGGTTTCGATCATTGCTTTATCCTATTTGCCTGTTTACATATTCTATAAATTCTTTTCGTTTGTCCCCTAGTATCCGGTTGAACAGAAAATATCCGCTCCCTCCGGCAAGTTTTAATACCACACAATCGCCGGTGTCTATGACTTTGCTGACTTTGTTCCAGCCGATATGATCCGACTTGTCTCCTGCTTCGACGTAAATGCCGTTATAACGGGTTTCAAGGATCATACCCTGCGGTATCGCAAGCGCGTAGCTCTTGGCTCTTAAATAGACTCCCAGGGGCTGCACTGCAGGGATCAGCAGGCACATCAGTATCATGAAGGCCTGCGCAAGCGGCGATGC
>JAILIQ010000228.1 GCA_024695205.1 Lachnospiraceae bacterium | reverse complement strand
TATATACTTTTCAAAACTATTCCTCCGACAAACTCCGGGTAAATATGATCGATCACATATTGCCGGTTTACTTATTCTGATATATCAGATTCCCACAGCGGGCCCGAGTGATGCTTTTCTCTCGAACTTGCTTTCGACGAGGACCTCACGCTCGATCTTCTCGCCTGCGATCACTTTCAGGATGGCTTCCATCATCACTCTCGCATATTCCTCATAATCGCATCCGATGCTGGTGAGCTCCGGCATCGAGAAGCTGGACAGATAAGTATTGTCAAAGCCCACAACCGACACATCGTAAGGTACCGAATTGCCGCGCTTTAACAGTTCCTTCAGGGCTCCTATCGCAACCGATTCATTGATCCCCACAAACAGTGTCGGGAAAGCATCCTGATACTGATCCGCGATCAGTTCCACACAGCTCTTTCCGCCGAACTGGTCAAAATTGTCATAGTCCAATACGATACGGAATTTCTCGGGAACTCCGAGTTCCGTAAGCGTCTTCGTAAACGCCTCCTGCTTGCTCTTTGAAGGGATGTATCTTGAACTTCCGCCGATCATCGCAAAGCGGCGGTGACCGTTGGAATATGCGTACTTCAGCATTTCTTCAATAGCCTTTGAATCATCTACCATGATAGAATGGAATATACCGCCGAGGCTTCCGCCGTTCGTAAACAGCGGTATCTGCTCGGATATCTTCTTCATCTGCGCCACGTATTCCTCAGGCACTTCATAAAGATCGGTAGGTCCTCCCACCTGCAATATGACATCGGCCTGCTTTTGCCTCAGGATCTCTATCTGACGCATCGTGGTATCGTTGTCGTTCGAATAATTGCACAGTATGACATTGTAGCCGTATTTCTGTGCTTCTTTTTCAAGGGTGACAAAGGTCGTGGCATAAAACGGGTTGATAACATCCGGAACCAGCATTCCTATAGTCTGCGAATGCCTGGTTGAAAGTCCCTGTGCAAGCGCATTGGGTCTGAATTCATGTTCTTCGATGACCTTCAGGACCTTCTCGCGTTTTTCGGGACCTACATATCCGGAGTTATTGATGACACGCGAGACCGTCGAGGGTGAAACCCCCGAAAGCTTCGCGATATCGTAAATTGTCAGCGTCTCTTTAACACCCATATCCTTTTGTATTCCGGATGAGATCTTATCATCTCATCCGCTTCCTTCCCGGCACCCTTTTCTGTCCTAAAAACGGTGCCTGCATTTATCAATAAAATTTTATCCGACCAGACCGGAACTTTCCATATTCTGAACAAGTTTTCTCTGACCAACAAGATATACGATCAGCAGCGGTATCAGATATATGAGAACACCCGCCTGCTTTGCCGCGTCAAAGGCAAAATCATTGACCGTAGGGATCCCGTACCATGTCTGGATCGCGTTCAGCACAAAGGTCTTATTTGCACTCACGAATGTTGTCGAAAGCAATGTGCTCATGAGGCCTGCCTTGGGGCTGAAATAATTCGTATAGTACGTATCTCCGTAGTTCCATACAAACGAAAGTACAGCAACTGTCGAGATGATCGGAACCGCATTGGGCAGCATGATCCTGAAATATGTCCGGATAAAGCCGCACCCGTCGATATTTGCCGCTTCCTCGAGTTCCTTCGGGATATTTCTGAAGAACTGCGCGAACAGGAAGATAAACAGGCTCTGGTTTACTCCGAAGCAGAATACCGCAAGAAGCACCAGCGTGATCGGATTGTTGATCAGATTCGTTTCTCCCGCTTCAGTAAACAGGTTCATGATCCCGACAAAATCAAAGTGCTTGAAAAAGATATACTGTGCAAGCAGCAGTGACTGTCTCGGAGTCAGGAATACCAGTACTACAAGGAAATACGCAAGCTTGCTGAAGACCGATTTAACCCTTGCCATCGCGTATCCGACCATGGCAGAGAAGAATACCTGCAGTATCATGATACCGGCCGCAAACAGCACTGTCTTAAGCAATGTCCAGATTCCGTTCGGCATTACAAAATGAACCGCAGCCTTGAACGAGATCGTGGAGAATTTCTCGGGCAGCCAGATGACGTTGGGATTGCCGATATCTTCAATGGCCGAAAAAACGGTGGGGACCAGATTGAGCAGCGGGTAAAGTATCGCAAAGCACA
>JAILIQ010000225.1 GCA_024695205.1 Lachnospiraceae bacterium | reverse complement strand
GGTGCTTTTAGCCTGCGAGATACCCGAAAAGATCAAAAGAATGTATGAGATAGCGGAGGAGATCAAGCTGGCCTTCTACGGCAACAGGATAGTCCTGTTTGCACCGCTGTACCTTTCGAATTACTGTGTAAACGGATGTCTGTACTGTCCGTATCATTTGAAGAACAAGCACATTGCAAGAAAGAAGCTGACCCAGGAGGAGGTTCGCGCAGAGGTTATCGCATTGCAGGATATGGGACACAAGCGGCTTGCGATAGAGGCCGGGGAAGATCCGGTAAATAACCCGATAGAGTATATCCTTGACTGCATAAAGACAATATACGGCGTTCATCACAAAAACGGTGATATCCGCCGTGTAAATGTAAATATCGCAGCCACAACGGTTGAGAATTACAGAAAGCTCAAGGAAGCGGGGATCGGTACATATATCCTGTTCCAGGAAACCTACCACAAGGAAAGCTACCTGAAGCTCCATCCCACCGGACCCAAGCATGATTATGCCTACCATACCGAGGCCATGGACCGTGCGATGGAAGGCGGCATCGATGATGTGGGTCTGGGTGTACTGTTCGGACTTGAACTGTACAAATATGAGTTTGCCGGACTTATCATGCATGCCGAACATCTTGAGGCGGTACACGGCGTAGGACCTCATACAATCAGTGTTCCGAGAGTAAAAAAAGCCGATGATATCGATCCCGATATGTTTGACAACGGAATTGACGATGAGACCTTTACAAAGATCGCTGCATGTATCCGTCTGGCAGTGCCTTATACCGGAATGATCGTTTCCACAAGAGAGTCGGAGGAGGTCCGCAAGAGACTGCTGCAGGTCGGAATTTCGCAGGTAAGCGGCGCTTCACGTACTTCTGTCGGCGGCTATACCGAGGAAGAAAGACCTCACGATACGGAACAGTTCGATGTATCCGATCAGCGTACGCTTGATGAGGTGGTTCACTGGCTTATGCAGACGGGACATATTCCTTCGTTCTGTACCGCATGCTATCGCGAAGGAAGGACAGGCGACCGTTTCATGAGCCTGTGCAAGAACGGCCAGATATTAAACTGCTGTCATCCGAATGCGCTCATGACTCTGGCCGAATACCTTGAAGACTATGCATCCGAAGATACAAAGACTACAGGATACAGGCTGATCGAAGAGGAGCTCAAGCGCATTCCCAATGAAAAGGTTAAGAAACTGGCGACAGAGCATATAAATGAGATCCGTTCGTCCAACAGACGCGATTTCAGATTCTGACGATCAGCGGGTTACTTCGGTAAATTCCTGCTTATAATACTTTGAAAGTATCCTGGCGAGGCCTGTATTGTCTGTGGCCTCGCCAATCTTTGTCCATGCGTTTTCTATCTGCTCAAGATCGGCCTTTTCAAGATTGATATGATAATCACGTGTATGTTTTAATCCCCAGTTACCGACGCTCGCAATGGTTTTATAAGTCCATGTCGTCCAGCTGAAACCGGAATCATTGACCAGCCTTACGCCTTCATCCCATGCGTCAAGACTGTTAAACAGAGAAAATTCACCAAGCAGGCTCGGAACATTGTAACCCGCACCGAAGGTGTTATTGATACGGCTGCGTACATTGGCGATCTGCTGTCCTTTTGAATTATCATAGTCATCATACAGGTAAGTATGGTACTGGTACATAACATTCTCCCAGCCGTAAAGATCGGGACCGGGCAGATCGGAAGCATTCCAAGTGGCTTCCATAATGATAAGGTGATCCGGATCGAGGGCTCTGATACGCCGGTATGCTTCGTCGTAGATATCCCAGAGCATCCTGTGAAGTAAAGCATCAGGAAGCCCTGTATTATACCTGTAAGTGCAGTAAGGCTCATTCAGAAGATCGTAGCCGGCTACCCAGGGATTACCGTTAAAATGCTCGGCAACGGCTTCCCAGATCCTGTAGTAGAGCTCGTGATTGGCTTTTATTACCTCTTCATCTCCAAAGAAAAACTCTGATGCGGTCTGTTTTTCATCATGACCGTCTTTTCCCGAATGGTCGCTTCCGTTCTGCGATCCGGGTGCACCATGGAAATCAAGGATAACATAAAGCCCCCGTTTGCCTGCATTTTCAACGAAATTGTCAAACAGATCCCAGCAATCTTCGTAGAATTCACCGTTCTCGTCAACGATATTGCGATACCAGAAAGGTAATCTCAGACAATTCATTCCAAGATCACGACAATAATCAAAATCGGTCTCGGTAAAGAAATTTTCCTGATAAAGGTTTATCAGCTCCAATGCCTTTTCTCTTCCGAAGCGATCGGTAAGTACCCGGAATACATCTTCCTGTGCGGTAACGTTTTCGGTATATTCACCGACTGTCATCCAAAATTCCTGAAGAAGATATCCTCCCACATTCGTTCCTTTCAGCTGGACTAAGGCACCATTGCCGTAGTCATCACGAAGCACCTTGCCGGCAGCTTTCAGAAAAGGCTTGTCTGAAATAGTGAGCGATCGTTCCATATGATCATCATCCTCCTGTTTGCCATAGTCTTTAAAAGAATCCGGGACCTGTCCGCCTACCCTGAAGCCCTTAGATCCGGACTGACCGGGTGTTTTGGCTGTTTCTTCATCCGGATCATCCACAGCAGCCGTATTTCCCGGGAAAGCCGGAGAAGGGGCTTCTGAGGGATTGTTTTCTGCCTTTTGACAGGATGTTAAAAGTGTGGCGATCAGAATGACGACCGCTGACAAGATTATTGTAATTTTTTTCATAGGCATATGTAGTGCCGGGAGCACAGTGCCCGGCGGATGTTTAGATCCTTTCGTTAAAATCCTGCTTATTCTAACAGGTATGCTTCCGTCTTTCAAGTATGGGCACATTTATAAAATGTTTTTCGTAAAATATTGCCAAATCTTAGGATTGATAATATACTTCAGCCTTTGATTTTTATCGGATGATGAAACAGGCCGGAAGGATATCCGGGTCCAATCTGTCATACTTTCGTATATTGAAAAACATCAGAAGTGTTTGTATAATAAATAATACAGTCAAACAGGAGGAGCAAGACTTCCGGCATTTTTCAAATATATTTTAGTCACGTGAGGTTAATGACAGATGAAAAAAACAGTTACAAGATTCATTGCGGTATTACTTGCTGTGGTTATGGTATTTACTTTTTCGGGTTGCAGGAAGGATGAGGGCGGAAATAAGACACCCACTGCTGCTGTCACCAAGGAACCTCTGAACGAAAAGCCTTCCGAGGCACCTGTCGAAACTCCGACACAGACACCTGCTGCTACTTCGGAGCCCACTCCCGAAGCAACGCCTGAAGTAACTCCGGAGGTTACGCCTGAAGCAACTCCCGAGCCAACACCGGAAGTAACTCCCGAAGTAACTCCGGTCGTACAGATCGACGATGTTCCCGGCGTTATCCCGATCAATACCGGTATCTATTACGATTCATACTGGGATGAAGATAAAAA
Organism: Lachnospiraceae bacterium; assembly: GCA_024695205.1. GTDB lineage: Bacteria > Bacillota > Clostridia > Lachnospirales > Lachnospiraceae > RUG11977. The sequence goes on along the minus strand of JAILIQ010000225.1, from coordinate 2,591 downwards.
TGAGAGGAACGGATGGTATTCATGTGATTATCCGAAGCTGGCCACAGGATACGATCTTATCTATCCCGAACTGGCAGATATGTTTGATGCGTTTTATCTCAACAGGGTTGAGACTGCCGAAGAATGGATGCAGCGGATCATAGAGGCGACCGGCGATGATTGGGATCAGGAATGTTACCGTAATGAGAATCTGACAGTAACGCGCTCCGATACGGAACTGATCTGTCTGTCTTATTATACCGACTATTATATGGGCGGAGCACACGGTACATGCTACTCTTCAAGTATCTGTATCGATCCGGTGACTTTGGAAGATGTTACACTGAATGATATCATAAAGGACAGGGATGTATTTATCGATTATGTATATGATCATGTGACATTAGATGCGGATCCTTCGGATTTTTCGGATTTTGACAATATCAGAAAATATATTGAGGAAAGCTTTGACCTGGGTTTTCTGAACTTTGAAGTGGGCTATAATTATCTTGCCGTGATCTTTAATCCTTATGAACTGAAAAACCTCGCCTATGATCAGATCTTCGTTGATATCCCGTTTAAAGGAAACGAGAACCTGATCAATGACAGGTATCTCAGACATCCGGAAAACTATATGGTCCGTATGGATAAAACACGAAGCGTGACCACTGATCTTGGGGATGACGGTGTGATCAATTCCGTCAGGATCTACGGTGATATCGTCAATGAGTACGAAGATATCGGTGCGCTCGTGTTCTATCTGAACGAGCAGCCGGTACCGAAGAACTTCGAGCTGGAATTTGACGCTTATGATCTTGATTGCGCATACATACACTGTGATGACAGGGATTACATCTATGTTACATACTGGCACGACAGTGATGATGATCTGACATATATTTACCGTATCGATGTCCCTGAGAACGGATTTGACGAAGAAGCCTTTGACAACCCTTACGGAGATATTATCCAGGTATCGGATTCGGGAATGGAATTTGACCAGAAAGCCACATATGATCCAAAATATATGACTATGAGCCTTCGAACCGATGTAATGGGTACCGATTTTTGCACGATGCATTATGCCATGGGTGAAGACGGTGACATCCATGAGGTGGATGATTACTATCTTTTCTATGGCTATTTCAGTGAAGGCGGCGAGATCACGCTTAAAGATGATCTGACCTTCGTGAAGCTTGATGCCGAGGGTAATCCCGGTGAAGAAACAGTTCTCCCGGGCGGCAGTAAACTGAAAAGATTCAGGACCGATCTGGAGACTTATGTTGATTTCATCATGGGTGAAGAGACGGTAAGACTTCCGATGATGCGTAAGTCTGACGATGACGACGAGAATTTCTGGATGTATGTGACGCTCGACGGTGAGTACCTGTTCCGGCTGTTTGACGGACTGAGCTTTGCAGACTGAGAAAAAGCCGCCTGAAAAATTTTAGCAAACGGACAAGAGCGCTTGTCCGGGACATTAGCCGATCGCTCAAGATCAGCTTCGCTGACCTAACTCTTGGCATGGAGGTTGAAATATGACCGAAAAACAGAAAGAATGGTTAAAAAGCAGGGATGAACTTGTATCGGCGATCAAACAGCTGGGTTTTCCCGAGGAGCTCGGAGATCAGATCGCAAAACAGCTTCCGGGCATAAAGGCTATGAACAGAATGATGGGTTATATCAGAAATGTAAAGCCCCGCAGCGCCGAGCTTCTTGTTGATGAGATGCTTGCGATATGTTCGGACATAGAGCGGTGGCGCAGCAAAAAAGAAAGCGAGGAAGCCAACGCAAAATACACGGAATATTTAAACAGCGGATTTGATGAGGAAGATTGACTGCTTACTTTTAGAAGAAATATTATCCGCTCCGTTATAAAAGACATTAAAATAAGGCATCGGGACCACAAAAGCGATCCCGATGCCTTATTTTATAAAGAACCGGTAATTCAAGTATATCATACTCTCAGGCAGGCCCGGAAGATCAGTCAAATACCTCCCGGACCGCATCTTTTATAAGTTCAGGGATATCGAGTCCCAGGAATCTGTCGAGAAATGCGCTGTCGCTGTCATTTCCGGCCATATACAGTTCGTAAAAGACTTTCTCCTTATGCTCCATTACGGTCCAGGCACGGTCAAGAATATCCACAACCTCAGACTTTTTGTCATTTTCCGCAGATTTTAGTCCCATGATATTTACGACAATTTCGTTATCAACAGACTTTTCGGAAAGCATGACCGTAAGACAATGCTTCTTGGTGTCATAGATACAGTCGGAAACATCTTTGCAGGCAACATTAAAGTCACCATTGGGCTCAACACCGTAAATGCAAAGCTCGTAAGTCCGTTTGGCGGGTATGAGACCGGTATCGCCTTTGGCGGCATCGATCTTAACGGTACATTCTCCGGTTTCTTTCCATTCCATTAAGATGCGGGTCGTTACGTATGCGCCTTCACGGTATTTTGTACTGATACCGTCATCCTCGTAGAGTGTATATTCACCGTCTGAACCGGAGCCGAAGAGGATCCTTAATGATTTGGGATTGTCGGTTCCGTTTGTTCTGTCCTCCAGAGATTCGGGGAGGATGCCTCCCGATCTTAAAAGCACGGGTA
>JAILIQ010000330.1 GCA_024695205.1 Lachnospiraceae bacterium | reverse complement strand
GCTGAGCTCCAACTACATGTCAGATCCCGAAAACGGTAAGTCTTATGCCAAGACAGCAGCTCATGCCGCAGCTGTTAAGGGCCTTCTCGAAGGAACAGACGAGGGCGGCTTCTCACTCGAGCTTGCACGTGAGTACTTCAGACTTGCTCTTACCGAGCTTGAGGCTGAGGGCGCTTACAAACCCGGCACCAAGGATAACCCTACAGTTATCTCACTTGAATTTGCATGGATGCGTCCCGCTCAGGAGGAGCAGTACTTCAACGAGCTTAAGAACTTCCTTGAGACAGCATTTAACGATGACAGCGTAACCGGCGGCACATACAAGCTTGAGTGTGTATTCTGGGTAGGTGCCGACTGGTCGGATGTTTACTACAACAAGATGCTTATCGGTCAGTTCGATATCGGCTTCGGTTCGATCTCCGGTAACGCACTGAACCCTCTTGACTTCATCACTGTTCTTTCAAGCGATCAGGATATCTCCGGCGGATTTACCCTTAACTGGGGTGTTGATACCAACAGCTCAACAGCGTTCCCGCTTGTTTATGACGGTGTTCGCTGGTCATTCGACGCACTTGTTAACGCAGGCAATACCCAGGCTATTGTAAAGGACGGCGAGAACAGGGTTGCCGTATCCTTCACCTATAACAATCTTGTTAAGAATGCAGACGGTCTGCAGACAGGATCATTTGATGTTGAGCTTGCACTTCCCGATAAGTCGTCATTTGAAGTTACACAGATCATGTGCTGCAACTATGACCGTTACAGAAACGGTGACGGCAACTATGCTGAGCAGCCTGTGGAATTTACTGTTGAGGATAAGGGTAACGGTAAGTACACTGTTAACTTTACTGTTTCCAATGAAACATTTACCGAGTTTACCGCAGGCGAAGGTCTTCCCGATCCCGCTACCGGTGCTACAGGCTTTGACCTTTACTACAACCTGACACTTAACGGAAATCCTTCATCTTCATACTTCAGTGTAGATGATACATTCGTTCTTGAATGATAAAAATGTATTGATAAAAAGCTTTATCAATACCGATGATCTTAAGATCACAGTATAATGAATTGTTGCGCGGCTAACGGCGAAGACGCTTTGCGACTCCGCCGTTACCTTGCGCGATGAGCTATAATTTTTTTGATATCAGATTAGAAAGGAGAATATTATGGGTAAATACGTATTACAACGAATCGTATTGGCTTTCGTTACCGCGTTCATAATACTCTCGTTAACATTCATTCTTGTTAAACTGCTGCCGTTCGACCGTCCTATAGGACAGGATTCCGTACGTATAGCTTATTATGACAAACAGACTCATTTAGGGTATATCTATCGTCTGGAAGCTCCGACAGACAAATACGGAGAACTTCTTTACAAATCGCCCGAAGTAAAAGGCCAGTCTTTCTATTATTATCAGGTTCCCGTAATGGAGCAGTACGGGCGCTGGCTGATCAATATCTTTACAAAATGGGACTGGGGCTACAGCAAGTCTATCCAGCCGAATGTAAGTGCTTCAAAAATAATCATGAGCAAGATCGGATATTCTTTCCGTTTGAATATATTTGCCACTATTTTTGCCGTACCTCTCGGTATTCTGCTCGGTATCTGGGCCGCGCTCAAGAAAAATACGATGACGGACCATACCATTTCCACGCTCGTTATGGTATTTATTTCGATACCGAGCTTTGTTCTCATCTCGTTTATGCTGAGAATATTCTGCTACAATCTTGAATGGCTGCCTTCGATGTGGCCGACCGATACCGCTCCTACAGCCGCCAAGATAAAGGGCTATATCCTTCCGGTATTCTGTCTGTCCTTCGGCTCAATCTGCGGATACTGCCGTTTTGTGCGTGCAGAGCTCTGCGAGGTTATGGAGAGCGAATACCTTCTTCTGGCAAGGACCAAGGGACTGACCAGAAGACAGGCGATCGTGCGTCACGCGATGAAGAATGCGATGGTACCTATATTTCCTGCGATCCTTGCCGAATTCTTAAGCGTTTTCGGCGGATCCATGATACTTGAGACACTGTACGGCATCCCCGGTATCGGTAAGCTCTTTGTTACGGCGCTTTCCGCGAAGGATTACGATATCCTTTTCGTTGATATGTCGCTGATCACGATATTTGGTCTTTTGGCAGGTATCGTACTCGATCTTTCATACGGATTTATCGATCCGAGAATAAGAATGGGGGCGAAGAAATGATGAACGTAGATAAAACTCCCATTACATTTAAAGACGATGATTTCGTCATGGTCCAGAAGGACACAAGGATAAAAGATAAGAAGCTTGAGACGAAGCCCACCACGTTCTTTAAGGACGCCATGAAGCGTTTTGCGAAGAACAAGTCATCCGTTGTCGGAGGAATAATCCTCGGGATCCTTGTTGTCATGTCAATAGTCGTTCCGATCGTTATCACCGATGACATCGATAATGTAAAGTCGTCCGAGCGCTTCCTTGCACCCAAGCTGTTTGAAGCCGGAACCGGTTTCTGGGACGGGACCCGCAAGAGAGAGCATGTTGTTTATGACAGGGACAATGAAGTTCCCACCACTTCGGATAAATATACCGACGAAGCGGTAAGAAGATCGCTTGTATCGCTCACGGTCGACGAAGAGCCTACCCTGATCGATACCGCAAATGTATACGGAAAGGGCGGTTATATAGTTGTTGCAACAGACTCGAAAGTAGACGGCAACGATATCTACATGACTTCGAAGGACGTTTCGTTTAACGCAAAGGATGATTACAGGCTTGATGTGGTATTTTCCGATGAAGAGGATTTTGCCGAAGGCAAGCTCGGCGTATACAGGGTTTATCTTAAGGACAAGGTATCGGGTGACGAAATCGTGCTCCGGGATTTCGGACAGGATTATTCGAAGTTGTCCGTAAATATCAGTGAACTGCTTTCGCAGAAGGGAATAGATAAGCTTAATGCAAGCATCGTTTTCGACGTTAAGGTATCTACCTCCGAGATCAGATATATCCTTATAGAAAGCGTTGCTCTTACCGCCAAGGAAGGCGTTTCAAACGCAGAAGACCTTGCAAGCGTATCCTTTGACGATGCAACCGAGATGATCAATCTCAGTGATATCGCCGATATGGGATACTGGGCATGTACCGGACGAAAGGGTATCCACAATTCCGAAATACTTTACTGCGATTACGTGATCGATACATACATGCTGGTATACGGTGACGCAGATCTTGTAACATATTCGGCTACAGAGCTCAAGAACTGGGTCGAGAACGGCTGGTGCGAGTATGATTATAAGGTTGGTCCCGAATCCTTTGTACGCCTTGCGGACGAATGTCCCATAGACGTAGTCGAGTCCCAGGAACTGCTCAAGATAACCAAGAAACTCTCAAGTATCCAGGGACGTGGCTGGAATTACAGAAAACTCGGTTACCATGAGATGCCCAAGCACCTGTTCGGAACCGACGCTTCGGGAATAGATCTGTTTAAGAGAGCATTTGCCGGTCTTAGGACCTCGCTTATCATGGGTCTTATCGTAGCAGCCGTAACCTTTGCGTTCGGACTTGTATGGGGCGCTGTATCGGGTTATTACGGCGGTAACGTTGATATCGCGATGGAGCGTTTCTGCGAGATCCTCGGCGGTGTTCCGTGGATCGTTGTCATGACTTTGTGCATACTGCATCTTGGCAACAATTTCGGTACCTTTGTCCTCGCACTGTGCATGACAGGCTGGATCGGGACCGCACACAGGACCAGAACACAGTTCTATCGTTTCAAGGGCAGGGAATATGTACTTGCTTCAAGAACACTCGGTGCTACCGACATGAGGCTTATTTTTAAGCATATTCTGCCCAATTCGATGGGTACTATCATTACCGGAAGTGTTTTCATGATCACAAGCGTTATCTACTCCGAGGCTTCGCTTGCATACCTTAATCTCGGTCTGCAGGGCGTTCATTCCTTCGGTGTAATGATGTCGAATAACCAGCCTTATCTTGGCGTTTATCCGAATCTGGTTATTTTCCCCGCCTGTATCATGGCACTTATGATGATATCTTTCAACCTGTTCGGCAACGGTCTGAGAGATGCATTTAATCCGTCTCTGAAAGGAAGTGATTGATATGGCGGAATCCAAAAATAAAGTTCTTTCCGTCAACAACCTTGAGATCAACTTCAAGACGGATAACGGTATCGTAAAGGCCGTAAGGGATGTTTCATTTGACCTTTACGAGGGCGAGACACTCTGTATCGTAGGCGAATCGGGATCGGGCAAGTCCGTAACCTCGAAGGCGATCATGGGTATCCTTGCCAATAACGCGATCATTCAGGGCGGAAATATAATATACAGAGGCGAGAACCTTCTTGAGGTTTCCGAGGATGAGTTCTATAAGATCCGCGGACACAAGATCGGTATGATCTTCCAGGATCCGCTTTCCTCACTGAATCCTATCGTCAAGATCGGCAAGCAGATAACCGAGGCGATGATGCTCAACAACGACAAGCTCAAGCTCATGTATAACGATCTGATCAGTGATGACCTGATCCGTTATAAGAATACGCTTGCCAAGATGAACATTGCCATTTCCAATGAGAAGAAGATATTGGAAATGAAGATTTCAGAGCTTAACGCACAGGAAGGCCTTACATCCGCCATGAAGGCCGAAAACAGGAAAAAGATAAAGCAGATGAAAGCGGATTTCAAGGCGTTTGAGAAGAAAACACGTGAAGAGTATTCCAAACAGGCCAGAGAATATAAGGCTGAGCTTGAAAACAGCGAGAAGAATGCGAAACAGAAGGTTGCCGATTATAAGAAGAAGGTTGAAGACGATTATAAAGCAAAATGCGCAGGGCTGAAACAAAGGCTTTCAGGCGCTTCGGATGATGCTGAAAAGAACAGGATCAGGGAAGAGCTTAAGGCTGCAAAACTCGAATATACCAATTCGATCTCGATCACCAAGGAAGAAGCCAGGAGACGTGCGATCGAAATAATGAGAGAGGTTGGTATCCCTGAGCCAGAGAAGCGTTTTGAACAATATCCTTTCGAGTTTTCGGGCGGTATGAGACAGCGTATCGTTATCGCGATCGCTCTTACGGCATCGCCTGAGATACTTATCTGCGATGAGCCCACAACGGCTCTTGACGTGACCATTCAGGCACAGATACTTGAGCTTATCAACAGGATCAAGCAGGAGAGAAACCTAAGCTGTATTTTCATTACGCATGACCTGGGTGTCGTTGCAAATATGGCCGACAGGGTTGCTGTAATGTATGCGGGCAAGATCGTCGAATACGGCAGGGCCGATGAGATATTCTACGATCCCAGGCATCCTTATACATGGGCACTGCTTTCAAGCATTCCCGATGTCAACAGCAAGGAGAGGCTTGAGGCAATACCCGGAACACCGCCCAATATGATATATCCTCCGAAGGGGGATGCATTTGCTGCAAGAAGCAAATATGCTATGAATATTGATTTCAGGGAACAGCCTCCTTATTTTAAGGTCAGCGATACTCATTATGCCGCCACATGGCTGCTTGACGAACATGCTCCGAAGGTGGAGATGCCAAAGATAGTCAGCGAAAGGATCAGATTGTCATTGGAGGTTAATCATGAGCAGTAAGAGAGAGAATATTGTCGAGATCTCGCGCGAAAATGAGAAGGAGCTTTCGGTAATGGATGAGGCCAGGGTTTCGGACACCATGTTCTACCTGCCCGAAGAGAAGGATTATTCCGAAAAGCACGAGAGCAAGAGCGAACGCGACGAGTTCAACCGTAAATACAAGATAAGTCCCAAGGTCAAGCAGAAACCCGAACTCAGGGAAAAGAACATACTTCTTTCCGTAAGACATCTGAAGCAGTTCTTTTTCTTCGGAAAAGGCGCGCACAGGCAGAAGCTTAAAGCGGTCTCCAATGTTTCCTTTGATGTAAGGGAAGGCGAGTGTGTCGGCATAGTCGGAGAGAGCGGCTGTGGAAAGACAACTACGGGAAGATGTATCATGAGGCTTTATGATATCACTTCCGGAGCCATTTATTACCGCGGTGTAAGAATCAGCGCCGGAAACCGCTGGAATAAAAAAGAGATAAAATGGTCGGCCATTCACGCCAAAGAAGAGATCGCACAGATCAGGGAACAGGCCAGGAACGATATTGCCGCTCTGAGTACGCAGACTTCCGGATATGATGCAAAGGTCAAAGAGATCAATGACGCAGCCGGCAAAAAGATAACCGAGATCGAGGAAAAGGTAAAAAATATCAAAGCGGAGCAGAAGAACAAGCTCGAACAGATAAAGCATGATAACGACAATGTAAGCCGCAAGCTGTTAAACGAGATCCAGATGATCTTCCAGGATCCTATCGATTCGCTTGACCCCCGAATGACCGTTGAGGATATCATTCAGGAAGGCTTAAGGATACAGGGCTTCAAGAATAAGGCCGAGAACCACAGGAAGGTTGTCGAGATGCTTGAGACCGTAGGCCTTGTTGAAGAACATGCATCCCGTTACCCTCACGAGTTCTCAGGAGGCCAGAGACAGCGTATCGGTATCGCGCGTGCGCTTATCATGAACCCGAAGCTCCTGATCTGCGATGAGCCTATTTCGGCCCTTGACGTGTCGATAAGAGCCCAGGTCATCAATCTGCTGAACGAGCTGAAGAACGATCTGAACCTTTCGATCATCTTCATTGCGCATGATCTTTCGGTTGTAAAATATTTCTGCGATTCGATCGTGGTAATGTATTTCGGGAAGATCGTTGAGAAGGCTTCAAGTGACGAGCTTTTCAGGAACCCGATGCATCCGTATACAAAAGCGCTGCTTTCGGCTATCCCGAAGCCCGATCCGAGATCTGAGCGAAAACGTACTAGGATCATTTATGATCCGGCCACCGCTCATGATTATGCCAACGGTGACGCTCCGTCGCTAAAGGAGATCAGGCCCGGACATTTTGTATACTGCAACAATGCGGAGTATGAGAGATATCTTGCCGAGATAAAATAAAAGGGCAGGATATGTCTTTAGGGAGATGATCTGATGAGCTGGATGAGACGTTTTGTATTACATTCTCCGAAGGTATATATTGCCGCCCTTATACTGAATATCCTGATATGCTTTCTTGTATTGCTCGGTAAGGGGTTTGACCGGCTTATCTTTTATTATGACGGTATGACTGCGGCAGGCGCTGTCAGCATACTGGTCGGTCTTCTTATACTGGTGTCGTACTTTGGGGCTTTCGATATCTTTGGATATTCATTTTCGATGGTAAAGTATGGCTGGTCGGATTATTCCCTGAGGCGCGATAAGGATTATGTTGCCTATAAAGAACGAAAGAGCGCTGAAAGATCGAAAAAGGAATATATCTTTATGCCTTTTATCATCACCGGAACGGTATTTCTGACCGTCGGTATCGCGATATGGAAGCTGTTCGGATAAAAAACTGTAAAAATAATATAAAATGTGTTGCTGCCTGCGGCGGAAATTTTCGATAATGTGAAGAAAAACGCCTGAGGGCAGTAATTTTTTGACCCGGAAAGGTGTAAAAAAAGCTGTTGCATTTTCCTATTAACATAAGTATAATAGTTGGGAATGTTGGGAATGTCTATTTTACGCTAATTCTTTAGCAAGTTAAAGCGTTAAACGGACGATGCTTTTACATCTTTTCATTTTGTGTTTTTTAGCCTGCTGAAAAAGCTGTGTATCTTAGACAAATCTTACCTGACATGGAGAATTAAAAAGGAGGAGAGAAAATGAAAAAAATTCTCAGCTTAGTCCTCGTTTTCGCACTCGTTCTCAGCATGGCGGCATGTACCAAGAAGACTGAAGAACCCAAGACCGGCGAAGGCGATAACGGAGACATTCAGATCGGCGTTACAACTACTACGCCCGAACCTACCAAGGCTGAAGAGAAGCCTTCAACTACTGATGCACCCGAAGTTACAGATGAGCCTGCAGCTCCCGCAGAGTATGTACGTGCGGATGATGAGGACATCTACGAGCAGGTACTTGGCGGATACGCAGCTTACAGCGATAAGGCCAAGGCAGCTGACAGCATCGATAAGAGATTTGTTTACTTTGCACAGGCAGAGGCATATCTTCTTGATTCTGCTGTTATGATCCCTACCACTACACAGGGTGGCGCTTACACAATTTCAAGAATTGCTCCCAGAACAGTTCCTTACGTTCAGTGGGGTAATGATGATGACCGTCTTAAGGGCATGATCATTTCCGATGAATTCTGCACTCCCGCAGAGCGTGCAGACATGCTTGCAGAGTGGGCTAAGGCTGTAGCAGGCGAGGCAACTTATGACCCTGCAGCTTACCTTACCTCTAAGGGACACACCATCAAGACCGATTACACCACCACATTCTCAACAGCTCCTGTTACCATTGACTGGCTGAACACTTCTTCACAGTCCGATACAGAGATCACTGTTAACTGCGTTGACGGTCTGGTTGAGTACAACAACCTCGGACAGATGGTTCCCGCACTTGCAGAGAGCTGGGATATTTCCGATGACGGACTTACCTATACCTTCCACATCCGCAAGGGTGCTAAGTGGTATACCGCAGAAGGCCAGGCATACGCTGATGTAACCGCTAAGGACTTCGAAGCAGGCTTCCATCATATGCTTGATACCCAGGCAGGTCTTGAGTGGCTTATCGACGGTGTTGTAGCCGGCGGTACAAACTACTATTCTGCAGGCGGCAGCTGGGATGAAGTCGGATACAAGGCTACAGACGATTATACTCTTACCGTTACTCTTGAGCAGCCTGTTTCTTACTTCCTTACAATGCTTACCTACTCATGCTTCCTTCCGATCTGCGACAGCTTCTATCAGTCACGCGGCGGTGTTTACGGTGTTCAGGAATATGCTGCTGCATCGGCAGATACCAACACTTACACCTACGGTAAGTCAGAAGATGTTTCCTCACAGGTTTACTGCGGACCTTTCCTTCTTCAGAAGCTTCAGAAGGATTCCGAGATCCTTGTTGTTCGTAACAAGAACTACTACAAGAATGACGAAGTTAAGATCAACTCCATTAAGTGGGTTTATGATGACGGAAGCAACCCCGACGCTATCTACAATGACACTCTTGCAGGTGTTTATGCAGGCGTAGCTCTTACTCAGGCTTCAGGTCTTCTTGACAAGGCTAAGGCTGACGGAAACTATGACAAGTATCACTACATTTCCGATACTACTTCTACTTCATACTTCGGCGGACTTAATGTTAACCGCGGTACCTTTGCTCTTGAGAGCGGCACCTGCGCAAGCCCCAAGGATGAGCAGGCTAAGATCGATACCCAGACCGCTCTGTTAAATAAGAACTTCCGTAAGGCAGTTCAGCACGCATTTGACAAGGGAACCTACAATGCGGTAAGCCGCGGCGAGGATCTTAAGTTCACGAACCTTCGTAACATGTATACTCATCCCCAGTTTGTTCAGCTTGAGAACGATACTACAGATGATGAAGGCCATACCTTCGCTGCAGGTACCTTCTACGGCGATATGGTTCAGTACTATGTTGACAAGCTCGGTGCCAAGATCAACGTTGCCGACGGTGTTGACGGCTGGTTCCAGCCTGAAGCTGCAAAGCAGTATCTTGAGGCTGCTAAGGCAGAACTTGGCAACAGCGTAACATATCCTATCCAGATCGATGTTGTATATCTTTCGACATCAGATACCAATACAGCACAGGCAGCTGCTTACAAGCAGGTTATAGAGAATACCCTCGGTGCTGCCAATGTACAG
>JAILIQ010000101.1 GCA_024695205.1 Lachnospiraceae bacterium | reverse complement strand
ATCACGGACATTCTGAGCAGGCTTTATAATATTGGCTCGGAAAGCCTAAATCCCGATCATATAATTCTCGATGAAGTTCATACTATGCCAAAAGCCCGGGAGCTTTTCAGGAGGGCCTGTAATACAACTGAGCAAAGACTTATTTTCATCGACTCCGAAAATCCGGTGCCGGAGAAGTTCTTTGAATCCGATCCTTTGTTGGATGAGGCTTTTTTAAGGATGAGACTTTTTCCTCTTACATTTGACGAATTTCTGATAAATACGGGCAGAGAATGGTATCATGACGTAATAGCCGGTCATTATGAGCGCATGCGTCCTGTTCCCGAACTGGTTCATAACGAGATAAACGATATACTTTCGGATTACCTGATCATAGGAGGCTTACCCGAAATAGTACAAAAATATATCGATAATAAATACAGTCTTGAAAATCTTGAAGTTGAGGAATATCAGCTGAGAGAATTCAGGAATATAAGGTCGGCGGCGGAAGAGTACTGCAATATGGATAAAACCAAAACAGAAGCGCTTTTAAACGGTTCTGTGGCACAGCAACTTGACGATTCCAGGCATTTTGCATTTCAAAGGCTTGTAAAAGGCTCTTCTTATTCATATTATAAACAGGAGATAAGCGCATTATGTGACGCCGGGATACTTTTAAGATCGTTTTTTGCAGATCATTTCAGGTTTTTCTGGCCGGATACGGGACTTCTGAACATGAAGATAAACGGGTATTTCAGCGCTGAACAGACAATAAGGGATGAAGTGATCGTTAAGAACTATATTGCGCAGCAGTTGGCTTCGGGTGGTATCAGGCTTGAGTATTGGTGCTCAAAGAACTCGGCCCGTATCGATCATGTAACATCATACAATGGTAGAAAGATTGCCTTAAAGTATGTCGGCAGTTCCAAAAAAAGGATAAGACCCTTACAGATCTTTGATAAAGAAAATAACGCGGATGAAATGATCGCGATCACGGACTCAAATTTCTATATAATGGGTAAATTGAAATTCATACCACTATATGCTGTTTTTTGCCTATTTAGTTAGGCTCTACGCTTGTAGAAATTTTTGAAAATTTTGTTTTTTCCTTTGACAAACTCATTCTATTATGATAGTATAATATATGTTCACTGATTGCTACAACGGTAGTACAACAGTTATTAGTTACCTATAACCGGTACCTAATAACCGGTACCTGATAACCGATATCCGGTACCCGGTACCCGGTACCAAGTACATAGTACCTAGTACCCGTCAGGCGATCAAATATTAATGCTAATGGGTTTACAATATGAGTGATATCAGATTACATGAGGGAGAATTAAATGTTATGGAGCTTTTGTGGTCAAATAAGGTTCTGGCCGCAAAAGACATAGCAAAGATCATTAAGGAGTACATAGGCTGGGAAAAGAATACTACTTACACAGTTATCAAAAGACTGATCGATAAAGGCGCTATTGAACGCCAGGAACCCGGTTTTTTATGTAAAGCCATAATCACCAAGTCAGAAGTCAGAAAGATCGAAACAAAGATACTGCTTGAAAAATTATTTGACAGTTCGTTTACCTGTTTCGTGACCGAATACCTGAGCAACAATAAATTAAAGGCGAATGAGATCATAAAACTCGAAAAGATCTTAAGTGACAGTGTTAAATAATTATATTATTTATAAGGGCTTTGATTTATGAAAAGCAAAAAACGCAGTCAGGGACGCATTTCCGGGGCTGTGTTTTTTGTTTCCTACTATTATTTCGCTAAACCCGCGTTTGGCGAAATAATAGATATTGCAATTTTCACTCTCTTACGCTAAGATTATATCAGAAAAGGCTCAAATTGACATAAAGGAGTTGAAATGATTTATGGAAAACAAAACCTATCACGAGCAAAAAACTATCGAATATACCAAAAAGATCCGTTTGCTTCAGGCTGAAATGCCCGGATACGTAACGACCTATTTCAGAGGTATCGAACCGAGGACTCTGCCGCGTACAAGGCTTGGTTATGCCGAGGATCTGAAGATATTCTTTGAATGGCTTCATGAAAACAATCCAACGTTAAGATCATCATATTCGTCGATAAAACAGATCACCTGTGACGATCTGTCGTCCCTGCAGTCGTTTGATATTGAGGAATATATGGAATTTCTCAAGATACGTACCGATAAAAACGGTGAAGAAATACTTAATTCCGATTTTGCGATCAAGCGGAAAATGGCTGCACTGCGCGGAATGTATGCCTATCTGTACAAGAATCAGATGATCGATAACAACCCGACTGTTATGGTCGATCTGCCCAAACTTCACGAAAAAGCCATCGTACGTATGGATGTCGATGAGATCGCCAGATTTCTGGATACGGTTGAAATGGGCGCTGAGAACATGACCGACAGGCAGCGTAAATTCCATGAACTCAATAAAGTACGCGATCTGGCAATGATGACCCTGATGCTTGGAACCGGTATCCGTGTGTCTGAATGTGTCGGTCTTGATCTGAATGATATCGATCTTGCCAATTCCAGGATAAAAGTTACCCGAAAAGGCGGTTATGAGTCATTTGTGTACTTCGGGCACGAAGTTGAAGACGCCCTGCTCCCCTATCTTGAGGAACGAAAGGAAATGGAAGGCATCGCCTCAGGGCATGAAAATGCTCTGTTCCTTTCATCGAGAAAACGCCGCATATGTGTAAGAAATGTCGAAATAATGGTTAAAAACTATGCCAGCCGGGTCACCACTCTTAAGAAAATAACACCGCATAAGCTGAGAAGCTCTTACGGTACCGCATTATACCGGGAAACAGGCGATATTTACCTTGTAGCCGATGTTCTCGGACATAAGGATGTAAATACCACTAAAAAGCATTACGCGGCTATCGAGGAAGAACGACGACGCCGCGCAAAAGATATCGTAAAGCTTCGTGATGAAGACAGCGAATAGGTTTTAAAGTACCGGAAGATTACTGTTTCCGGTACTTTTCATATATATCGAGAACAGTTTCGTAAATCGCTTCCGCGATCAGTTTCTGTGTCTTCTTGGTTACCAGACTCTTAAGTTCATCGGGATTGGACATAAATCCGCACTCTATAAGGACAGCCGGTACAGAATTGGCTTCCTTTACCACAACGAATTTCTCATCGATTATACCGCGGTTGACGGTTCCGAGCTTGTCCAGCAACGCATTAAGGAACATTCTTGCCATTATCTTTCCGTCAAGTAATTCTGTCTGTTCGGTCTTCGACTCCGGATCAGAAGCAGGAAATGTTGATTTGTTCCTTGTGCTGTAATATACGCTAGTTCCGTGTACAGCCTTATTATTGTTGGAATTCTGATGAACGCTTACAAAAAAATCCGCTCCGACACGGGCCGCAAGTCCTGCCCTGTCGTACAATGAAGGAAGTGTATCGTCACTTCTTGAATAAAATACCTTGATATCGGATTCATCAAAAAGCTCTTTACAATATTTATAAATGATATTAAAATTCAGATCTTTTTCATTGTATCCGCCGTGTTTTGTACCAGGATCGGTTCCGCCGTGTCCCGCGTCCAAGATGATGATCTTATCGTACAGGTTCTGAGGTCTGTCAAATGTAAATTTTATCGAATGTTTCATATATTCTTCGTTATGCGCGATGATCGTATTGTTCTCGTCCGTGCGCATACATACATTGATACGCGTAATATCCTTCAGGGGGTAATAAAGGACACTGATCTGACGTACCGCCTCACCTGTGTTGACAATTGCATCCTTGTAGAATTCGGAATGATCGCCTTCAAGTTCGATGATAAACATATTGTTGTACAGTTTTTCTACTATTTCGATCTTTTTAGGACTGAATTCATCGGGGATCGGAAGCTCCATTTCCTGATAAAAGTTTTCATCGGCTGACCCCTGAGTGGGATTTGTACTGTTGTACATTGCGGCCACGGTGTAATCTGCGGTAAATATGCCCGTTTTGTTTTCTACATAGGTAATTGTGGATTTATATGTTGTGGCGTTCCAGTTATACCTGTAACCGAGAGTCTCAAAAACATATCTTCCCGGAATATACAGACCTGTCGTACCTGTCTGGTAATTCTTTATCCAGAGAGGCGCTGTCGGGCAGGTATCCATT
>JAILIQ010000096.1 GCA_024695205.1 Lachnospiraceae bacterium | reverse complement strand
ACTTTATGCCCTCTCCGCCGATCTCCGAGAAAGGAACGTCATAGCTGATCGAGTCCTCGCCGAAAGTGATGTAAACAGCCACATTGAGGTCGATCGTATCGAAATCCACATCGAGACGCCATCTGTTATTGCCTTCAAGCTTTGAGAGTGATGACGTTGCACCCTCTTCCGAAGCCGATGAAATGAATTTGGTCGTCTCCAGTTCGCTGTATTCTACGGTTACAAGTGAATTTGCAATGCCGATGTATGTCGTATTTAGATTTTTCTCTTTGGGTTCGGATGCGGCAAGTATCTCGGCGTCTGTCTTGGCCGCTGCGATATTTGCCTTGAGCTCCTTCGAAAAAGGAACGTCGATACCGGTCTTCCATGTATATCCGGAACGCTTGTCAACCGCCGCAATGATGTCGCGGTCATCGCGGAAGAAATACCGCATCGTGTCTGTCTCGTACAGCAGCTCGTAGGATCCTGTATCTGCCAGGGTGTACTCTGCCTTTTCGGGCGCAGGTCTCGTGTCGCGGCCGGTATCTATATAAGCGTGGCTGCCCGTAGCTCCGGCAAAAAGTGTGGTCAGGAGCACGAGTGCGGTGATGCGTCTTAAGGTACGCCCTGCCGTCTTTCTTAAGCCGTTTTTCTTATCAGATGACATTCAGCACCATCTCCCTTCCTACGGATACGATAAAGTTGAGCAGCTGCTCAAACATGATTGTTACGATAAGTGCGATGACTACGGCAACGAGCATGAAGAAGAATGTCATTATGAAGCTCTTGACCGTCTCTCCGAAACTGTAATCGTGCACATTCATCAGTCCGCAGAACAGACATACAACGCTCCAGATGATGCTCACGATGAGTATCAGGGTCAGGATGAAACTTTCGTTGTAGGTCATTCCGTAGCTTAATATAACGATCGCGATCATGCCGATGATGACCGGTGCGGCTGCATATGCGGGAAGCATATATACGGTCTTTAACGAACCGTCGCCGTCGTTGATCGAGGTAACCAGCCAGTTGCATATGATAAAGAGTCCGATCAGCACGAAGAAGCCTGCTATCGTTCCTCCGATGTCCATGTCCTCTACCGCGATGTACTGGTAAATAAAGCCCTTCTGCGTCTTGTAGATCATATAGGTCACGAAAGCGATCAGGTAGATCACCGTCGCACCGATAACGGTCGCGCGTCCGTGTCCCTCGCCGCGCGTCCTCGTGTGATACTGCACATTGCCCACGCGGATGTCATAGTATCTGTCGTTCGGATGGCGGGCCACCCTGAACATATAGAGCACATCGCCGAGCACCGGGATATCTAACAGTCTGTTGGTGACTGTGGTCTTAAATGCACCGACCCTGCCGCGCTTATCGACCTTTTTAACAACTATCGATATGACGATCAGCGCAAGGATCGCAAAGAATATGTAAGGCAGTATCTTCTGCACCGTTACGTTTCTTACTTCCCAGAATGCCTCGGAGAAGAAATTCCTGTTCTCCGCAACCTCGAAGTGTTCAAGGCTCTCTTCATAGCGCTGTGCATGGAAAAGTGCCTTTCCCACGCCGTTGTGCGCGAGCATCGACATCTGGTTGAGTCTTAAAACTTCTGTCCAGGCATCAAGGCTTTCCTCGTAACGTCCCTCTTCGTAGAGGCCCATCGCGCTGTAGATCATATTTGCATAATCTGTTGGCTTGAACGACTGCAGGTAGCCCTTGTCGCCGTCCACCGCCCAGATGTAGCCTTTCGAATCGACGGCCACCGAAGGAAGCGATGCGAACAGGCCCGCGATATCGGTATTTGTGACTGTCGAACCGAATTCGAAAATGAACTCGCCGTTCTTTGAATAGATCTCAAAATATCCGCGCTGGCAGGCAACATAGATGATGCCGTTTTTGTCAACAGTAACATCCATCATGTCGTTCCAGCCGACGATACCGTCCTTGAACATGTTTCCGCCGGAGGTATTGTGCTTCTGCAGCGATGTCTCCTCGGTGTTCATGCTGGTCGAGTAAACAATTCCTTCGGGATCTACGAACACATTCGAAAATGTCGTGGGAACCGTTGCGGTCATGTTGCTCAGCTGTTCTCTCGTGAAAAGAATCTTCTGCAGCATCTGCGAGAAGGAAAGCATCGTCTTGTTTACCGCGAAGTATCCGAGGAACTCGCCCGTGCGGGCCAGCTGTATGATGCCGTTATATACGCCCTCGCTGACAATGTACATGTTGCCGGCATTGTCAACGGCTATCTTTAAAGGAGCAAAATTGGTGTCCGCAAATGAGGGTGCATCGGGTCTTTCAAAGCTCTCGATGTGCTCAAGCGCCTTGTTGTACTTGTGTACTGCCTTTGCACCGTTGTCGGCAACATAGATCGTACCGTCCGATGTTACGAAAACACCCATCGGGGTCTTTAAGCCCCCGCCCTTAATCTCGCCTGTGATCTCGTCTTTGGAGATGTCATATTTCAGGATCCTCGAATTGCCCGGATCGCAGATGTACATCATATCCTCATCATCCACGAAGATATCGGCGGGCTTTGACAGGCCGAGATCGGTCACCGTCTTATCCGGCAGATATGCATCCTGTGTACGCGGGAAGCTGTACGAACCCGATTTCTTCTCAAGCGTATAGGTATAGCTGGTCGTTGCATGCGCCGACGCGGCCTTTAACGGAAAAGCCGCAAGCAGCAGGGCTATCAAAGCCATACATACCGGAAATTTAAGTCTTCTCATGTTGACACTCCTAATACTTATTTGATGCCCGAATGGCTCATCGTGTTCATAACCTGTGACTGCATTACGATGAAAATGATAAGGTTGGGCAGGAAAAGTATAACGCTCGCCGCAGCCTGCATACCGGCGGCAGCTACAGTATTGTTTGTCGAGAGTGATGAAAGATAGAACGCCAGGGTCCTCATCGAATCATCGGTAATAAAGTTGTTTGACGCTTCAACCGCGCCCCATACCTGCTGGAATGTGAGCACGATACTTGTTGCGAGAGCGGGCTTTGTAAGAGGAACGATGACTTTTCTGATGACGGTCAGATCGTTTGCTCCGTCCATTACAGCCGCTTCAATCAGCGCATCGGGGATCTGGTCGGTGAACTGTTTGACCAAGAACAGTCCGACAGGCATTGCCGCGAGAGGAAGCACATGCGCCCACCAGGTATCGATCATTCCCGCCTTTACGATGACCAGAAATCGGGGAACCGCAACGGCTGTGGGAACGAACATCAGCGCAAGCTGGTTGATCTCAAACAGCACCTTCTTCGACCGGAATTTCTTCTTCGAAAATACATACGCCGCAAGCACCGTGATGAACAGGTTGAGCAGTATCGTGATAAGTGTCACGATCGCGGAATTTAAGATGTATCTCGACATCGGGATGCCCGTCGTGCCGGAGAGCTCGAACAGATCCTTGAAATTCTTGACCGTGGGATTCTTGACAAATATGGTCGGAGGGAACGCGAACAGCTCTCCTAATGGCTTAAACGCCTGATTTATAACATAGATAACGGGGATGATCATAAATACCGCAAGCGGTATCAGTATCAGGTAGAACTTGATCTGACTCGCCGAGAAGTATTTGGGATTGATCTTGGCACCCATGAATTTAGATCTTCTGCGCCTTTTTTTCATGTTATTTTCCTTTTCCGGGCCGTCAGCCCGCAGTCTGGTTTATGGCAGTTGTCTGCGGTCACTCGTCCTTCGAGCCGAAGAACTTATGAGCCACGATATTGAACAGATAAACTATGATCAGCAGCATTACCGAAACAGCCGCCGCATATCCCATCTCGTATCTGATGAAACCGTAATCGTCGATGTGGTTCGTTATCAGCTGTCCGGCGTATTCCGGCGTCGGGTTTGCACCCGAGAGCGTTACTCCGATCCAGCCCATGTTGAAGGCGTTTACTATGGCCATTACCGCACCGAAGAGCATCTGCGGCTTCATCGAGGGGATCGTGATGTAGATGATCTCCTGGAAACGGTTCTTCATTCCGTCCACATAAGCTGCTTCATACAGCTCCTCGTTGATGTTCAGGATACCCGATATCATCGCGAGGAATCCGATACCCATTGCCGACCAGAGCGAGATCAGTATCATGATCTGCATGAAGTAATCCTTGGTGAGCAGGAACTGTATCGGTGTGTCAATGATGTTGAGCTCCAGGAGGATGTTATTTACGATACCTCTCTGATCGCCCGAGAAGATACTCTTCCATACAACACCGATGAATACCTGTCCTACCATCGAAGGCGTATAGATCGCCAGCGAGATGATCGTTCTCGGTATCGCCTGTATCTGTGAAAGCATCCAGGCCAGTAGGAAGGATATCGCGTATCCACCGGGTCCGACTATCAGCGCGTAGAGGAAGGTGTTCGGAAGGACCTTCTTCATGAAGACTGTATCCTGCGTGAACAGGTATATATAGTTCATCAGGCCGGTAAACGTAGGCTTGTTGATAACGTCGAAATAGGTGAAGCTCAGGCCTATCGCAATGGTTACCGGAACCAGTATGAACAGCGAGAACAGCGCCGCATACGGCAGCAGGAGCAGAGCCGCCCGCCGGCCTTCGCGTGCTTCGCGCACGTTTCTTTTATTCCTGTCCTTTGAAAAAAGCATGCTCATAGTAAACCTCTCGTCTGCAGTTTCGGATAAGCTCCGCGGAACTTATTTCCTGCGTGCATTCTTTATCTGTTCTTCGATCCAGTCAACATCGCGTATCACGTAAGAATGTAGAAGCTGTCCGTTCTCGTCCATGAATCCGAGCTCCTGCATCTTCTTTTTTATCTCACGGTTGATCGGGATCGTCTGTTCGTCGATCGCAACCTGAGCCGAGGTCCCTTCACTGATCATCTTATTCCAGATGTCCGAAAGCGAGCGCTCGACAAGGTACTGTCCCATGGATCTGGGCACATCGCGCAGCCATGCGATCGAATCCATGATTATGTCCTTATCGGCCTGATCGATCGGTGCTTCCCTTAAGGCCTCAACATTCGATGAGAGCCAGAAAAATTCCTTTCCGTAGGTCGAGCGGAGTGTGAACGTGTAGTTGATCTGTGTATCCGTTCTTGTCCACCACTTTAAGAACTCCCATGCCTCAGCGGCATGCTTCGTATCCTTAAATACGATGCCGCCCGTTCCGTTTGCGACATACCAGCGGCTGATCGAACCATCCTCCTGCCCGGTACCGGGGTAAGCTGCCAGAGCCCACTGTCCTTCGAGCTCGGGCGCGCCGTTCTTTAAGAGGATATACTCATTCGAATCGATGATGCCGACAGGCAGGATCGAATATCTGAACGAGTTGAAGAACGAGGTGACCTGTTTGTCGAGCGAGTACGCAAGGAAAAGATTTCCCAGCGCCTGTACTCCCGCAACCGCCTCAGGTCTGTCGATCGCGGTCGTCAGACCGTCCTCCGAATAGAGCTTACCGTTGTTCTGGTAAATGAGCGGCACGGTCTGATAGAACCATTTGTATCCGACTCCGGCGGAAATATTGTGATAGAAATTCATGCCGTAGCGCTGCAGCTCAGGGAGCTGGTCAACGACTTCCTGCCAGGTATCGGGAGGATTAAGTCCGAGGTTCCTGTAAATGTCGGTCCTGTAGACCAACGAGTAGAAATTCAGTGTCTCGGGGAGTGCGTACACCCCTTCGTTAAATACATAAGGCACAAACGCGCCGGGCACGAATCTGTCGGCCACCTGCCAGAAATCCTCGAACTGAGTCAGATCGTAGAGAGCGTCACGGCAGGCAAGATCGAAAGGCATATGCGACGAAAGGCCAAGTGCTATGTCGGGTGTTTCGTCAGCTGCCGAGGAAAGCGTGAGCTTGTTTGCGTCCGGCATGATACTGACCCTGACCTTGATTCCGGTATTTTCCGTGAAATCCGTATCGATCATCTTCTGGAGCAGATCGACATGTGTTACCGCACGGTTTACCCAGACTGTCACGGCTTCGTCGTCGTTGACGTCGGTACTGTATTTGTTGTCGGTAAAGCTTAAGAACAGCTTCTTAAAACCGTTTCCGATCTTTGTCCCCAATCCCGCCGAGGCCTTCGGAAGGTCCACTTTCCCGCCGCCGGCATAGATCATATCGAGAGTGAACTTGCAGTTCAGGATCTCGGAGGTAAAATTACTCATCGAAACGAGTACCGAATTGTCCCTGCCCGTAAGCTTCTGCGTATAGAGCGCTATCTCGTCGGGATATTTGCGCATCTGCCTGATGAAGATCATGGCCTTGTCCATATCAGAGAGCAGCGCGCTGTTGATGCCGAATGTCGCGTTGTCCTGCGACAGATAGCGGATGTAGTCGATCAGCGTTGTATATGCATCAAGATAATCCGGAATCTCGGGAATGTACTTGGTCATGCGCCAGGTCCTGTATTTATCCTTGTCGGCACCGATGATCCTGCTTATCTCGAGGGAGAACTGCGCTACATGTCCGGAGATGAGTCTTGCGTATCTCCATGCGCGGTATACATTTTCCTGCTCTTCCTTGAGGCAGAGCTCGTGCTTTCCCGCGCTCAGGAAGATGAGGTAGGGATTGCCGTCCTTATCGGAGAGAGTCTCGTTCGTCCAGGTGGTACCGGTAGGTGCGAACGCATAGCTCTTAAGCTCCGCAAACGGGATCTCCCCATCTATATAAATGCTTTCAAAAGCGTCATATTCTTCTTTTTCGTTGGTGTAATGGAAGCTGAGCGAGTAGAGGCCCTCTTCCTTTACATCGAGCTCGTAGTAAAGCTCCGTTCCGGCTTCGGTAAATTTGACCGTGTTCAGCTTTTTATAGTGAACGTCATACGGTAAGGCCGCCGGATCCGCCTCGGTCATGTAAATGGCCTGTGTGGAATTCTTTTTCGTATAGTCGATCGCGTTGACTGTGATCATTTCCCCGGCCTTGTTCTTTCCGGCAAATCCGGAAATGTATTCCGCATATCCGGCCGGCTCGTCTGCGGGACGAAGGGCGGTAAGTGTTCCGAGTCCCAGTCCGTTCGCAGCGATATTGGTAAGCGTGATCTCGTTGTCGCCCTCGTTCAGCATGAACATCAACGGCTCATCCGAGATATAGGTGCTGCTGTAAAGGAATCTTTCTCTGGTCGTATCGTCTCTTACCTGCTTCGGAGCCATCTGGTCGCCGTAGCTGTCGGTAAGATACTCCTTGGTCTCATCGCTCCACATCTGGGGCAGTGCGATGATCTTCATCTCATGATAGGGAACGCTGCCGTTAATGCTCATGCTCACCGCAAAATCGGACATCGTGCTGCCGGTGGGCACATACATGAGCTTCATTGTGTAAAGACCGGCCTGCGCTGCATTTACATGATAAGTAACGCTCTCATTGTAGTCGATCGAAACGAAACCTTCGGGTGCGTTCAAAACGTTTTCAGGCGCAGTTTCATTCTTCACCGGCAGCGAAGTCGCGGTTCCGCTTCCGTAAAGAGCGGAAGGGTCGCTGCCCAGACTGTCTATCCAGTCACAGTACATGGCATCCTCGCCGAGAGCGTTCGCAAGCAGGGCAATGGCGGACGCTACCTTGGTCTCGTCCGGCTTCTCCACATATTCGGCATTGTTCCTTGTAAAAAGCAACGCACCGCCTGCGATCACGATCGCACAAATGATAACTGCTGCAATGATACGTTTTTTCATCACGTCACCTGTTTTCTGTCGAAACGTTTTTCTTATCATGGAAAACATAGGGACTGCTATAACACAGTCCCTATATGTTTTTCCGAAAAATCTTTTAATTACTTAAAATCGGCATCGCCAAATCCGTAGTACTTTGTAAGACCGCTTCTTAAACCTTCGTCTGCCTGTACAAATCTTGCGTTGATAACTTCGTTCCAGTCACCGAGACGGGCCTTTACATTGTCAAGCCAGTTAGCTTCGGTAACATCTACGCCCGCAACATCTGCCGAGTAGCAGTTGAGCCACTCATACAGACAGGTCTTCTGTGCGCCGTCTTCTGTTACATAGTAAGGATAGCACTTATCCGATACATCCCAGAGCTGGCCGTCCTGCCAGAGCTTAAGAACATACTGGAAGCCGGGCATAAGCTTTGCATCTGAGTAACGCTGATGGATGCCTACGGAATACCAGATATCCATCTGCTTGTCAAACTCGGGGCCTGTAACAAGCGGGAAGGAATCGTTAAGGCAGCTCTTTAATGTGCCGTTGTCATTGAACATCTGATCTGCTCTTGCCTGGAAGGACTCTGTAGAACCGCACCAGAATGAACCGAAGGTGTAAGCCAGCTTAAGCTGAGCCTTCTCTGCATCACTCCACTCAGGGTTGCCGTCATCCATTGCGTAGTTGTGGATAGCCATGGGATCGATTACGATACCAACGTTGTTTCCTACATAATCGGTAGCAGGGCGGGGATAGATATCCCAGTCTGAAGACTCAACAACGTTAACCTCAGCTCCGGGAGCTGCTGCAGCGCCCATCATCCAGGGATCACCCTGTGAAGTAAGAACGTAGTTGCGGCAGAAGAAGCGGTAGCCCCACCACCAGCCGTCATCCATTACTTCCTGAGGAACATTGCCAAGACCGTACTGCTGCCAGATAGTGTACTTGGACCATGTGGGAATGTAGCTTAAGAGTTTGTCAACCTGCTCAGATGTAAGGTCAACTCTGTCGCCGGTACCGTTGTAGTTGGCCATCGACTTGATGATGGTGTCACAACCGGTATCGATGTTCTTTATAGGAAGTTCAACTTCACCCCAGAAGGTCTTGCCGTCTGCGGAGCTAATGAACTCTGTGTACTCGTCGATGTCCCATGTAGGCTCGGGAACGTCGATATTGTTCTGTTCTGCAAGGTCCTTGTTTACCCAGATAGCCCAGGGCTGCATGAACTGGGGAAGTCCTGCCTGGAATCCGTAGTAATTCATAATGCCCATGATGGACTTGTTGAAGCTCTGGTAAACGGGATCGTCGGAAAATACTGAAAGATCTGCTACAAGACCCTTTGAAACATCACCTACAAGGTCTGTCGATGCATAAACATCGGGATACTTGCCGTGCTCAGCCTTGAAGTTTTCCATTTCCTGATACCATGAAGTATCATTTGCGTTCGGATCGTCAGTCTTGGCATAAAGATTGATCTTTACGTTGGGATACTTGTTGTTGAATGCCTTAGCCATAGCGTATACGGCTGCCACGTTCTGTGAGGTAAGATCTTCAACCGCGATATCCTTGTGACCGAGGTCCTCATAGTAAACGCTGTCACCCGACCAAACCATGATCGAGATATCGCCTGCTACGTCCTTGTCAAGTGTCTCATATACGGGTACCTCTGTAACAGCGGGCTCTGTGTTTGTGCTGCTGCCGGTCTCTGTCTTTGTGCTGCCGGTTTCCGTACTGCCGGTCTGTGTCTGATTACCGCTGCTTGCTACGGGTTCGTTTGTGGTGTCTGTATTCTTCGTACAGCCCGCCAGACAACCCATGAGCATTGCGAGAACTAAGATAAATCCTAACCCTCTCTTCATTGTTTTCATAAACTTCCTCCTGAATTGATAGAAAAATAAACTTTAGTCCGGACTGTAACATCCGGGGCTTTTGATGGTGAGATATTAACATGGATCATATTTTATTGCAATACAATAAAAACGTTTTTATAGTAAATATATATAATTATTTTCCGTAAAATAGTCCAAATTATACAATATGCACAAAATAAAAACGATTTTAATTAGCCTTCTAATCCATATTGGTTAATTTGAATAAAAAAATGAGTTTTTTAGTTTTGACTAAAAAACTCATCAAATGCGCTATTTTACGGTGTTTTATTTATATAAAATCGTTTTTTAGCGATTTATCGTTTTACCTCTTTAGTACGATAAACCGCGCTTATTCCCTGACTGTTTCTATCTCTGTGATCCCATATGCCTGCATGCACTTTACCGCATTTTCGGTGATGATCTCGCCGGGGATCGCGATCGGGACCGCCGGAGGACAGGAAACCGCAGGTGCGGCACAGACTCTGTCTGCAGCATCCTCTGCACTGACAGTTTCCTTCCGGGCCAGAACGCCTTTACGGACGGACATTTTTCGTTTTGCGGGGCTGAGCGATATAAATCCTCTTTCCGGTCCTTCCCCCGCCTGCGGTGCTTTTCCGAGACCCTTTACGACTGCTTCAAAGTCCTTATCATCATTTTTGCCGGTAAACATAAAACACAGAAAATCCCCGTCATACATTTCCGGTTCAAAATCCGCCGCGGCAAGCATCTCCCGCATATCCTGCCGGGTTCCGGATTCTCTGCAGTCAACTGTCAGCTTAAGTGGATCCGTTTCAGGAATGCGCCATCCGTTTTCAGCAAGTGTTTTTTTCAGTTTTTCTGCCTTTACAACAGCAGAAGCGATCTCTTTTTTAGCATCTGCCGCAAGATACGCATTGCACAGATCCAGAGAAGCAAGTGTAAGATATGAAGGACTTGTGGACCCGAATGCCGCAAGCGCGTATTTCATCTGCGAAGCAAGCTCTTCGGAAACATTTTTTGAAACATGCAGATAGGCACCGCCG
>JAILIQ010000063.1 GCA_024695205.1 Lachnospiraceae bacterium | reverse complement strand
TAGGTCTCGCCTGCACTGAACTTAGTGTACATCATCTCGTTTGAATCAAACAGTTCCGGGATCACCTTAACGCCGAATTTCTTCTCGAAATCGCCGATCAGGTTGTCTGCCATGTATTCACCGGGCAAGAAGATCTTCAGTGTGGTGGATCCGTATTTTGCTTTTGCCTCTTCGGACTTGTTAGAGCAGGCTGCCGTTGAAAGTCCGATAACTGCGATCAGCATGATCGCAAAGATTTTTTTGATCGTTTTCATTTTTACTCTCCTTTTAATTGTCTGCCGGATAATATCTCTTCCGTGCAGGATTAATCACGGTTTCCTTCCGGCTTATTCCGTGCGCCTTTTCAATTTCTTCGCCGCGCTCTTCTCGGCGATGGCGGGCACCAGATTATAGATAAGCAGGAAAACCGAAATTATCAGTATTATAAGCGTCGAAAGCGCATTGATCGAAGGATTGACGCGCTTCGACATGGTGTATACCAAAATAGAGATATTGGATACACCGTTACCCGTAACAAAGTACGAGATAACGAAATCATCAAAACTCATCGTAAACGCGATGAGCGCACCGCTGACGATACCGGGCTTGATCTGGGGAACGATGACCTTCACCAGTGCCTGCCAGGGCGTACATCCGAGGTCCATTGCCGCATCCGCGAGATTCTGGTCCAGAGTCCTCAGTTTCGGCGAGATACTCAGTATCACATACGGAATGCAGAACATTATGTGCGCAAGCAGCATCGTAATGAAGCCTTTGCGGATGTGGAGCGCACTGTAGAACATCAGCAGACCGATGGCGGTAACGATCTCGGGATTCATGATCGGCAGGTTGTTCACCTGCTCGACGATCGCACGCAGGACCGCCTTAGACTTCGAAAGACCGATTGCGGTGATCGTTCCTACAACTGTAGAAACGGCTGTCGCGAGAACTGCGGTCACGATCGTATAAAATACCGACTGCATCATGGTGCGGTCATTGAACATCTTCTCATACCATTGCAGCGAAAAGCCTGCAAATCTGGTCAGTGAGCGACTGTCATTGAACGAGAAGATAATGGTGTAAATGATCGGTGCATAGAAGAACAGCACCAGAAAACCCATATAAATTCCTGAAAGGATACGCTTCTTTTTCTTCATCAGGTTGCGCTCCTTTCCTGAATCTCCGACTTGTCAACCTTCTTGGTGACATAGAGAGATATCATGATGATGATCGCCATGATGAGCGAGATCGCGCTGCCAAAATTCCAGTCTCCCGAGGTCAGGAACTGTGATTCGATCACATTACCTACAAGGACATACTGTCCGCCTCCGAGAAGCTTCGGAATGCAGAAACTCGATACAGCGGGCAGGAATACCAGCGTAATGCCGCTGATAACGCCCGGAAGCGAAAGCGGGAGCGTAACCTTCGTGAAACAGCGCAAACGGTCCGCGCCCAGATCCTGTGCCGCCTCGATCAGGCTGTAATCCATCTTCGTGAGTGAAGTATATATCTGCAGGATCATAAAGGGAATAAAGTTATACACCATACCCAGTATGACCGCAAATTCGGTATACATCATCGTGACCGGTCCGATCCCGAAGAAGCCGAGGAACTTGTTGATCACACCGTCGTCCTGGAGAATTCCGATCCATGCATATGTACGGACCAGCATGTTGATCCATGTTGGGAACGTGATGATCAGAACCCACTTCATCTTCAGGCCTTCGCTGCATTTTGCGATGTAATAGGCTGCCGGATACCCGAGCAGGATACATACGATCGTGGTGACTAGCGCCACACGGAGCGAGCGCACGAGTACATCGAGGAATATCCTGTCGCTGAAAAACCTCAGGAAATTGTCGACGGTAAATTTAAACTGAACGACCGAATTGCCTGTCTTTGTGAATGCATAGAACATGATCATAAACATGGGCAATACGATCATGACAGAGATCCATACAACGTACGGATACGTCATTTTTCTGTATGATTTCATATTTTTCCTCCCGGATCATCGCAGCATCCCTAATGGCGGCTATCCTTTCGGAAAACCGGTCCGGGAGCTGCCCCAAACATCGTGTGAACTGCCTGCTTCACATCAATCCTCGCCCTGCGTCTTTGACATAATGTGCAGGTCCTCAGGAGTAAAATTGAGTCCGACCGCAGAACCTACCTCAGCCTTGTCTGTCGTATCGACTCTGTAAATGTAACCTGTCGTCTTGAAGGTCACGCTGTAGGAGCCGGGTGTGATCGTCTCGGGATCGAAATTATAGACCACATCGGTGATCTCTACGGGACTGCCGTCCTCCAGATCGTAAGCGACCGCATTGGCCCAGATCTTCAGATCCGTATCCAGCGCGATACTCTCTTTTATATCATCAACCGTCTTGAAGAAATTAACGGCGTAGATCTCTTCTCCGTATTCCTCGTTTACATCGCGGTTTACATCCTCGACTATCATGTTCGATGTAACGCTCGTTCCTGCCGAAGTGAAGAATGTAACAGGATACGTTCCGTTCTGCTTCGATATCTCGTACTCCACCCTGCTGATGGAAATACGTTCATCGTTCTCGGGATTCCATGCCTGCGCATCGGCACGGTCGATGATGATTGCATCGGTCAGGGTATCGATATCCTCAGCATCAAGGTAGAAATCGTTCGCGGACATCATCTCGCCCGCTGCCTCATTGATGACAGGCTTGTCGTTGTAAACGATCATCTTAACCTTGATAGAGGTACCGGCTTTTGTTTCTACAACTGTCTCATAATGTACACCCTTGAACAGAACAGACTTCACAATACCCTTAAGCTTGCCCTTTCTGGGCTCTACGATATCAAGATCCTCGGGCCTTATCACGACATCGACTCTCTCGTTCGGAGCAAAGCCGTGATCCACGCATTCAAACTGTTTATCCTCGAAAATGACCTTGTAATCCTCGACCATGATACCGTCGACAATGTTCGACGCACCTATGAAATTGGCAACATAGCGGTTCGCAGGCTCATTGTATATATCAGTCGGAGAACCGATCTGCTGGATCTCGCCCTCCTTCATGACCACTATCTTGTCCGACATGGTCAGAGCTTCTTCCTGATCATGTGTGACATAAATAAAGGTGATGCCCAGGCGGTCATGCATTTCCTTCAGCTCCAGCTGCATTTCCTTGCGCATTTTCAGGTCCAGCGCTCCCAGCGGCTCGTCCAGAAGAAGGATCTCCGGCTCATTTACCAGGGCACGGGCGATCGCGACCCTCTGCTGCTGGCCTCCGGAACGGGTAGAAACGGCCCGTTTCTCAAAGCCCTCCAGATCCACCAGCTCCAGGACCTTGCGGACCTTCTTTGTGATCAGGGATTTCTCGACCTTCTTCTGCTTCAGCCCGAAGGCAATGTTCTCATAGATATTCATATGAGGGAACAGCGCATACCGCTGGAAGACCGTGTTGATCGGCC
>JAILIQ010000007.1 GCA_024695205.1 Lachnospiraceae bacterium | reverse complement strand
AAGGCAGGCGCGGGAGCTTTTGACGCGGGCAGTCTTGTTCAGTATGTAGGAGCGCTGACCGGGCTGGTAAGAAGCTTTACCGATATGTTCATGGTCGTTTCCGAAAACGGGGTATATACGGATCATCATGCGTACCGTCGGTAAATGAAGGACCAAATCCGCAGGGAAGCTTTTCCGTTCCCTCTTCTTTCCCGCTCTTTATGTCAAGATAATCAAATAAGCCCGACAGATGTTCCGTATATACCCTGTTTTCGGAAACGACCATGAACATATCGGTAAAGCTTTTTACCAGCCCGGTCAGCGCTCCTACATACTGAACAAGACTGCCCGCGTCAAAAGCTCCCGCGCCTGCCTTTACTGCTGCATACATGTAGCACAGGGCATTTGCGATTCCGAGTACAAGAGCACTTTTTCCCTGACAGCCGCTCATTTTTTCCAGAAGCCGGGTATCCTTAAAATTATGCTCCTCAAGCTTTTCCATCTCGCGGTCCGCCGCCCTGTCCTGACGGTAGATCCTGACATCCTTGGCTTTTGCGATGTTGGAATATAGTTCATGTCCGTAAAACATAAATGCCCTGTTATGCCAGACCGTTCCGTCGGTCCATTTTTCAAAGACCTGTTCTTCTTTTCTTTTTAAGCCTGAATTGATCATCCCCGCACCGGTCATGATAAGGATCAGGGCAAATATCCACAGAAATAAGTCGATAATACCATTCCCGGTCTTGGATACAAAAAGCATAAACGAAAGCGACAGCGAAGCTGCGATCCCGACAACAGTCTCCACCAGTTCCGCAGTATCCCAGACAAGCTGAGCCAGACCGTTTCCGAACATAAACAGGTTTTCCTGCGCCTTCTGACGTTTCTTCTGGACCTCTTTATTTTCGAGGTCTTCAAAATCCATGTTCATCTGCTTGTCGGCAAATATTTTCGGAAAGTAATTCCACATTTTTGACTCTTTGTCGCTTACCACCTTATCGAGAGCATTTTTCACAATGTGCAGGATAAAATTGATCCCGATGGTAAGGCAGACATAAAACGCCAGAATGCCGCTTCTCTTTTCGCCCGCTATCTCATTTATGATCTTTGCCGAAAACCATATCGTGGCAAAAGGCGCAAATTTTCCTGCCGCGGCAGCCGAGACCTTTGCACTTATGAGTCCGGGACAGTATCTGCCAAGGAGCCTGTATCCGCGCTTTGTTATTTCAATCCGTTTCTTAATACTCATCGCGCACCTCCTTAATGTCGGAAGTGGGTTCCGAACCTGATCCGGGGCCTTCTTCGCCCTGTCCGGAACGATAATATTTCGCTTGTGTTTCAAACAGCTCGTAATATCTGCCTTTAAGTTCAAGCAGCTCTTTATGGGTTCCTTCTTCGACTATCATTCCGTCTTCTATAAGGATTATCCGGTTGCAGAATCTTGTCGAAGCAAGCCTGTGCGAGATAAAAACAGTGGTTTTTCCCGCCATTACGCTGTTATATGTTTCATACAGCCTGTTCTCGGAAACGGGATCGAGCGCAGCGGTAGGCTCATCAAGCAGGATCAAGGGTGACTTTCTGTACAGAGCTCTTGCAAGGAGAAGTTTCTGAATCTCTCCTCCCGAAAGACCAACTCCGTCATCCCGGAAGCTCCTGTCATATCTTGTTTTCAGCCCATCCTTAAATGAAGCCGTCTTCTCATAAAGTCCCGCTTTTTTCAGGCATTCCTCCACATTTTTAACATCGATATTGTCTCCGGTCTCTTCGGAAACTATCTCTTCAATGGTCGTCGGAAGTATTGAATGTTCCTGAAATACGGCGCCGAAAAGCCTGTAATATTCTTCCCGGTTATACTCACGGACATCCCTCCCGTTATAGAGCACTTCACCCGCAGTCGGTTCGGTAAGCCCGCAGATCAGCTTTATAAGAGTTGTCTTTCCGGCACCGTTCAGTCCCACGACTGCGATATGCTCTCCTGGATCGATCGACAGATCTATATTTTTTAATACATCCTCTCCGTCTTCATTATAGCGGAAACTTACATTTTTAAGCTCTATCTTTCCGGGATCCTCTAAATTTTCAACCTTAGCCCCGCCTTCTCTTAAATATTTCTCGGGATATTCAAGATACGCCCTGAACCTGTTCATCGACAGATTAAGCCTCTCAAGTGCCGATATCTGCCCCATCAGGCTCCCAAGCCATACGGAAAATCCCGCAACCACATTAAAATACAAAACAAATTCGGCTACGGAAATGCTCCCCGCAAGTGCCATTTTCAGTAAAACAAGATATGTGATCCCCTCCCTGAAAAGAGTTATCATCCCGTCCGCCGCAGAAACCCCGAAAAGTTTTGCGGTATAGGTCCGATACCATCCAAGTAACCCTTTCAGGTGTTTTTCGTAAATATCATTCAGCCAGACCGACATATTGTAAAGACGTATATCCTTCGCCGCCCTTACATCATCCGAAACGCTTATCACGTATTGCAGAGTCTGTTCATAGCCTGCTTTTTCCTCAGTATTTGCGGCAACCCATTTATTTACCCTGAGGTTTAAAAGATACCCGATAAGCGTTGTTCCGATGATAAACACTATGATCCACGGACTTAAAGAGATAAGTATTCCCATAAACGTAGCAAACCCAAGCAGATTTGAAAAAAACTGCACCCCGGTATCAAATATCATGGCATAGTGCGAAAAATTGCCGTTACAGCTTTCGAAGCTCTCGTTCTGGAGCTTTCTGAAATGCTCATTTTCCTGATTCCTGTAATCGGTCTTCAGGCCTTTTCTTACGACCATTCTCAGAAAATAAGCATTCATTTTGAACTTGTTCCAGTAGATAAGCTGTGAAAGGTACTTCTGAAGGCCTGAAAATACCGCAAGTATCACCGTCAGCCCTGCTGTTACCGTAAGCAGCCTTATCGTGCCGCTTTCGCCCATGATCTCTTCTATCATGATCTTCGGCAGAAACGCGCTAATGACAGGGATCAGGCAATCAATGAATATTATGCATGCACAATATATCAGCAGCCTTGGATATGCCTTCTTTGTTGCATTTATACAATACATAAAATTCTGTCGTATTGTATATTTATTCTGTTTATCCATGTTGATTTACCTCATGTGTGTCAACGGGGATGGTCTTTTTAAGATGAAAATCACAAAATGAACCACTGACCCCGTCCCCCTGGCTCACAAAATGAACCACTGACCCCGTCCCTACGGTTCATTCAATCCCTCATAAGTCAGCCTGTAAATCCTGTCACAGACTTCCGACAGATATTTTCTGTCATGAGAAACGCTGATCACGGCTCCCGGAAATTCCCCGATCATCCTGCGGATCACCGGTCCCGAAAGCGGTGAAAAATTACGTGTCGGCTCATCAAGGATCAGAACGTTTGCACCGGACATACTGAGTTTCAAAAGAAGGACTTTTGCCTTCTGTCCGCCCGACAGTTCCCTGATCGGGTGCTCCATCTCATCTGCGGT
Organism: Lachnospiraceae bacterium; assembly: GCA_024695205.1. Lineage (GTDB taxonomy): Bacteria > Bacillota > Clostridia > Lachnospirales > Lachnospiraceae > RUG11977. The sequence continues at coordinate 10,246 of JAILIQ010000007.1, read as the reverse complement.
ATATTTTAATGCACCGAGATAAGTGCGTATCCTCGTTCGCTCTTCCTTATCACCCGAAGTATCGAGAAAATCAACCGGTGTCTCATCCATATCAAGCATTATTTCATAGTTCTGCGGCATATACTCTGCCTTAATATCATGTCTTCCAAGCAGTTCTTCGGCTATCTGCGCAAGCAGCGTCGTCTTTCCGCAGCCGTTGGTTCCGATGATCCCGATCTTCTCCGAGCCGCGTATCTTAAGACAAATATCCCGGGCAAGTACCCTGCTGCCGTCTGCTGTCAGAAGCTGTGGCTTTTCATATTCAATGACCCATTTTCCCGCGGGGATCGCACTATCCTTGTCACCCAGCTTGAAAAATATCGCTTCCTCCTGCTCCGGCATCTCGGTCATCTGTTCATCTTCGCGTTCAAAACGCTTTTCCATCGATTTGACATTCTTCATCTTTTTCTTAAGAAGTCTTCCGATCGCGTCCCTTTCCGCATGGCTGATATTATTCAGGGCAGATCCGACGCTCTGTTCCATACGCCTTATCTTTTCATCCCTGATCTTCTTTTCGCGTCGCTCGCCCTGGGCGATCTGTTCCTGCTTCTCAAAGGCATTCAGCCTTTCCTCGACATATGTTCTGTAAGGAACATTCGCTATCGTATGCCTGCATTTCGTTTTTCTTCTTATCTGTTCAAAATGTATCACACGGTTGGCTGTATTCTCGATCAGCGTTTCATCGTGAGAAATGAACAGCACCGCATGTTTCCATGAATTGATCAGCTTTTCCATCACTTCAAGAGTCTCAATGTCGATATCGTTTGAAGGCTCATCAAGCAGTAGAACAGTCGGCTCCCCGATAAGTATCCTCATCATCTGTGCCTTTACGCGCTCGCCTCCGGAGAGTGTACCCATTCTCTGGTCTCTGTAGAAAAAGTCCTGATCCAAACAGAAATCCCTTGCAAGCTTTGACAGCTCTTTTGGATTTTTATCCTGAAATCCGTCAGCCTCCAAAAAGTACTCATAAACGGATTTAAGCTTCTCTTTCTCCGGCAGCTCCTGAGGCAGATACCCGGGCCTTTCACCGTTTAGCATTTTTTCGCCGGAGTATTCGATATAATCATCCACAAGTTCCGGATCGATCACCCATTTCATAAAAGTTGATTTTCCGTTTCCTTCCTCACCTATCATTACAGCTTTGTCGCCATCATTTAAGACAAGCGAGAAATCCTCCAGAATAGTCCTCAAATCCTTTTTATGAATCAAAGTTACGTTTTTTACCTGAAACATATATATCACCTCTCTTTTGAACCCCGGGGACGGAGTCAGTGGGTCATTTTATGGGCCGCTAACCCCGTCCCCCAAGATCATCAACGTTGGGTCAAAAAATGACCCAATGACTCCGTCCCCCAGGCTCACCCACGTCGGAACCTGATATTCCGCATACGGTTGACTACGGCCATAAAGTCCACTTTTCTCGGAACCGCAAGGAATCTCTCACATTCCGGGAAATTGCCCGAGTAGACCATGTCAATGCTGTTTTCGTCTATCTCGTGATAAAGCTCATCAACCTTTTGAAAAATATCTATGGTTTCATTTTCAGCAGCCTTAAGCAGTCCCGCTCCCTCCCTTGTCTCAAGGAGTCTCAGCATGAAGCCAATGGCTGTACGCTGGTCATTGCTTATAAGATCATGTACCGCATTGGTATTTATCCTTTCTTCCCCTATTATGATATATCCGATATCGGGTACAGCCAGTTTTTCCCTGCCAAATTGCTTCGGATAAGGCGAAAACCCTTCAGTCTCAAGAATCCGGCGCCGGGTCCGGTCTTTCAATCCCGTCATTAAATCCTTATCGATACAAAATATATCATTATTTCCGATATTTTCGCCGTCTTCCGTACCGGCCGTCTTACATTCCTTCACTTTATCATGATCTTCATTCCTCCTGCAGATCTCTCTTGCTTTTAAAGTAACATTTGATATCCTGTACTCGTCCATCAGATAGATACTGTCCGCTATCGAAAGATATTCCCCGCTGCCGCCTATTACCAGTATCGTCGATACTCCGCAGCTCTTATCGAGTTCATTCACCCTTTCCGTAAACGGAGTAATGGGTTCTCTTGAGATCAGCTCCTTCATCATCGCGTCTCTGATCATAAAATTTGTTGCGCTCCTGTCCTCATCGATCAGAAGCAGTCCGGAGCCGGCATCCATAGCTTCAAGGATATTCGCTGCCTGCGAAGTTGAGCCCGAAGCATGTTCGGTCGTAAAATGTTCCGTATCGCCGCCCGGTACCCATGATATAAACGGTGAAATGTCAAGATCCTTAACACTCCTTCCGTCCTCCGCCGAGATCGTCACGGCAGATGCATCCGTGACGCACAATTCTCTGCCGTCCCCGAGAATATGGTCATAAATACAGGCAGAAACGGTATCAAGCACCGTTGATTTACCCGAATAACCCCCTCCGGTGATCACAGTTACTCCTCTTTTGATCCCCAGGCCTTTGATACCGCACACTTCGATCGTTTCATCTTCCGGTGCTTCAAAAGGTACCGCACCTTCCAGTGCTCCACCGCCTGCAGGGTCCCTTGGAAGTATGCTTCCGTTTGCCAGAAAAGCACAGTAGTCACTTTTCTGCATCCATTTTCGTAAATCCTGCTGCTTTTTTGAAAGTAATTCCACATTTTTACTTCGTTCATGATCAAAATAACTTATAAACGATGTCACTGCTGCTGGCAGATTATTTACAAGAAGCTGCACGGCCTTCTTCTTGTCGTTGGGCTTGAGCTGCACCTGAAACCTCATTGCAAGGCACATCCTCGGTTCACGCTGTTCACTGTCCGGATAATGGATGATCTTGCATCCGCCATGATTATTGTAATCCTTTTCCGGCCTCATCGTAAAATATGCCGAATTCCGTACAAGTATCTCTCCCTGAGGATGCGCCATATAATAATATCCGGTCTCTTCAGGCGGTTTGTTGCGGTTATAAAGTTCCGAGTTCAGTTCCTCGAGATGCGGGATAAACTGTCGGTAACAGTCATCCGCAACAGCCGTCGTGTAATCGGTAATCCCCAGACTCTCGGCCGGTAACTGGCACAGCACGGTAGGCCTGTCAAACGCCATACGGTTGGTGGTCTCTATCGTAAATGAGATATCTCCGCCGTACCAGTATGTCGGCTCGTCTACTGTCTGAGGAATATCCGACGGATTTCCCGGTGTGCCTGCCGGTATAAATACCGACCCTTCATACATTTCTCTCCAGTTCTTTGTTTTGTTTTCCATTGCCATTAAAATACTTTTTAATCGTGTCATTATTCTCTCACCCTTTTAACCTTTCGTTCTAAAAATCCTGCCATGCGGCCAAAGATCAGCCACAGCCAAAAATGAATTCCCAAACGAATAAGAGGCCGTTGTTCCGGATGTTATCGCCTTTCTTACCGCAGCAGTTGCTGGGGATAAGAACCGGCAATATATCTTGCGAACCCGACCTCAGGGCAAAAAAATACCGTGACAAACAGCCACGGAAATTATGCAGATTTATACAATTGAAAATATTATCCCATTGTTAAAAATCCAATTCCCGAGGTAATAGGTTGATCCTGATCTTAAGTCTGCTCACTGTACTTGTGCCCGTCATGTCAATTACCTCCTTTTAGAATTGAATCTTATATTTTCGTTACGTGAACAAATGCAATATAACATTTATTACTGTTCCTGTCAAGGGGGACTGTCCAAAAAACAGCCGCACAGGAAGCTGTCTCGGGTTTAAATTCCTCAAAAACGGGCAGAACTCATGTTATTTGAGGTAATTTCACCGAATCACGGCTGTAAACCGGGGCGGAAAGATTTTCGGACAGTCTTAGACGTGAGGAAAAAAGAGATGTTTCTCTCTGTCATACTTGCAAAATTACAGGCTTAAGATAAAATATAATAGTAACAGGCGGCCGGACAATCAGGAGGATTTGAATATGTATGCAAAGATACATGATCTGCTGTGCGACAGAAAGGGAGATGTTGCATTTACCTGCTTCGGAGGATGGCATATAGGCTACATTCTGCTGTTTTTCGCTATATTTACAGTCATATTCCTTGCCACTCACAAAAAGAGTGCAGCCATAAAAGATAAAACAGTAAATACGCTTATAAATATCGCATTCGGGCTGTATATCCTTGACTTTTTCATGATGCCCTTCGCGTATGAGATGATCGATATCGAGAAGCTGCCTTTTCACATCTGTACGACAATGTGTGTGATGTGTTTCTTAAGCCGTCGTGTTGGATTCCTGAAAAAAGACCGGATCCATCTGGCTCTGCTTGGCTTCATCTCCAATCTTGTATATCTTATTTATCCTGCCGGAGTTATGTGGTATGCGGTCGATCCTCTCTGTTACAGGGTTGTTCAGACGCTTGTATTTCACGGAACGATGACTGTTTACGGCTTGCTTGCCGTCATTTACGATGAGGAAGGACTGCATTTTAAGACGTGTTACCGCGATCTGATCGTACTGATATTCATGACTCTGTGGGCAATGCTCGGAAATACATTATACAACGGAACCGCCGGCAGTTACTCGCATTTTCACAACTGGTTCTTTGTGGTGCAGGATCCGTTCGGTATCTTTGATCCCAAACTCTTGCCGTACATCATGCCGTTTTTGAATATTGCTGTTTTCTTTGCGGTAGAAATGGCGGTATATGCGGTATATACCGCCCTGACAAAACGTAAAGGCCGGGAAACCTCAGAAATGTAGATTACACAATACGCACAATATACTCCATTGAAGTACAATATCACATTGTTTATAATGTAATACGGACGAAAAAAACGATCGGCAATAATGACCGGACTTTATGATAATATAACAAGACACGGAGGTATTATATGAGCGACAACAATACAGACCGCTTCAACAGTATCCGCGTAAACCAGAACGGCTATTCGGCGCAGCTTCCGAAATTCGTTGCTGTTTTGGAGGATTCACCTTTATTGCTTTACGATCATAAAGGAGATCTGATCAGGCAATATCCCAACCCCGGACTTAAAAATGATGAAGCCTCCGGCGACAGGCTTGCGGTTATCGATCTTGAAAATATCCCGGCCGGTTCATATACTCTCAGATGCGGTGATTCTTCCAAAGAGATCATCGTAAAGGATAAAGCATACGCAGAGCTTACAGACGCGCTTATCAAAGCCCTTTACTATCAGCGTTGCGGATGCGCTCTTGAGAAGAAGCATGCGGGTATTTTTACCCACAGAGCCTGTCATACCGCTCCTGCAACCGATTGGGACACAAAGACCATCGTAAAGTCCATTATCGGCGGTTGGCATGACGCAGGCGATTTCGGCAAATATGTAAGTCCCGGTGCGGTTACAGTAGCTCATATGCTCTATGCCTATATTCTTTTCGGGGACGGCTGTTGCGACGATCTGAATATTCCCGAATCCGGTAACGGCACACCCGATATTCTTAACGAAGCACGCTGGGAACTTGAATGGATCATGAAAATGCAGCGTGAAGACGGAGCCTTCTATCACAAGCTTACAAAAGATCACTTTGCTCCGTTCATCATGCCCGAGGACGATCTTGATCCCGAATATATGATAGCACCGACCCACAATGCAACTGCGGATGCGGTCGCCGTACTGTCACTTGCATCGAGGGTTTATGCGAAATTCGATCCGGATTTCGGAAAAGATATGCTTTCTTCCGCCCTTGCAGGCTGGGACTGGCTTGTTAAGAACCAGGAATTCGTCCCCTACATGAATCCTGAGGGTGTCAGAACAGGCCCTTACGGTGACGGAAGGGTAAGCGATGAATTGTTCTGGGCCTGCTGTGAGCTGTATGCGTCCACCTCTGACAGCAAATATCTGAAAGAAGCTGAGAACCTTTATAACTGGGCAAAAGACGGGACTCAGAAGCCTGACGGATCAGACATTTTCAAAACGATGATCGAAAAGGAAACAGAAGCTCACGAGAAAGCAAAGGAAAGGTTCAAAAACTGGAAAATGCCCGAACTTACCGGCTTAGACCTTACCCGGTTCGGCTGGTCGGATGTCAGCGGTCTTGGTGCTTTGTGCTGTCTTTTTGTATTAAAAGAGAAAGCCGGAAAAGTGCTTGGAGACGAGCTTAAGTCCGATTTCCTGAAACGCAGCGAAGAAGCTCTTGAACGTGTAAATGAATCTGTTTACAGGACTTCCTTAAGATCGGATGAATATGTCTGGGGCAGTATTTTAAGCATCATGTGCAATGCGATGGCAATGCTCGTCAACCATCTGCTGACAGGCAGGGAAGATATGCGTAACGGCGCATTGAGCCAGCTCGATTATTCGCTCGGACTCAATTCTCTTGATCTTTCGTTTGTTACAGGATTCGGTACTTACAGTGTTCAGAACCCTCATCACAGACCTTCGGGTGCTGACGGCATCGATGCTCCTGTGCCGGGCTTCATTGTCGGCGGTCCCAACAAACGCTGGACCTACCCCGAGACCAAGCAGCGCCTCGGCGAAGAAACTCCTGCAGCCAGATATTATCTCGACGAAACTCCTTCGGCCGATACCAACGAAGTTGCAATATACTGGAATTCCCCGGTGATATTCATTGCAGCATTCTTTAATTCTCTGTAAAAAAAGGGGGATGTCGCATCAAAAGTGTGACATCCCCTTATAACTTTTATCCTTTATTCCTGTCCTTCAAAAACCGAAGTTTTTAACGCTGCCATATCTATCCCCGTTTCCATCCCGTAGTACATATGGTTGAAATAACGGATAATAAGCGTCATATCCTCTCCTGTTACGGCATGCCCTTCTTTATGGAAATTGACGACAAGGTGATCACCCAGTCCATTGCTGCGATACACCTCATCCGCTTTTTTATAGCATTGCCACATTGCCGGGGCATTCACCCAGTCTTCATTCATACATGCGGCAATGATAAAATAAAATCTGTCCTTTGACATTGCCAGTATCGGAAGATTCTCCTGTCCAAGCGGGATATCGCATGGATCCTTATATTCAAGGAACCTGTCATTGAACCAGCCTCTTTCGGCATCGGACTGCAGACAGTCAAGCGGTTCGTTCTTCCCGTAAGTATATGCTTCAGGCCCGCCAATCCTGCTCAGATCATAGGTTTTTCCCTCGGAAATATGATCATAAAGTGCCAGTCCGCCGGCTCCCGAACAGGCAGGTATTGTCATCCTGAAACGTCTGTCAAATGCGCCGCAGACCGCAGTTGCCTTGCCCCACCTTGAGACTCCGGTAACCATTGACGCATCCGGATCCAGATCAAATGTCCTGCCAAGTCCGTTGTAAACCGCATCGAGTACCTTTGAAGCGCCCCATGCCCAGGCCATCAGTACTCCGGTCTGTTCCCTCTGCTCCTCTCCGTAAGGATAAAGCTCGTAAAATGCGCCTTCATGCCTGATATCATCGGATGCCACCTGTCTTTCTTCCATGAAAAACATGGCATACCCTTCCGACAGCGCCTGATCGAGCGGCATGACAGGATGCATGCAGATCACAAACGGCGAACCCTTAGGATATCTGCGGCGTTCCTCTTCCTTCGGAAGATATGCATGCACAATAAACTCCGCATGCCTTCCGTCAGTCTCAACACAGATCTTTACAAGCTCCCCGCCGATCACTTCGAAAGGATTGCGGGGGCCTTCTTTGACTTCCTTTGCTTTTGGATCCTCTCCGAGCAGTTCAAAAGAAACCTTCTCGCCTTCCCGCCACACTCCGTACATGTTCTCTTCGTAGAAATTCCTGATCTCTTCCCTGTCAATCATCGCTTATCTCTCCATGACCGTCATTTCATTGTTTCATGATATAAAGGCTGCAAGCATTGATCTTCCGTCAGGCGTCAGAATGGATTCCGGATGAAACTGTACACCGTAGACCGGATAATCCCTGTGCTGTACTGCCATGATCTCGTCGTCATCGGTCAGCGCCGTGACCTTCAGTTCTTCAGGCATTGTTTCTTTTGCCGCCGCAAGCGAATGATACCTTCCGACTTTTGCCGTTTCCGGACAGTCCCTGAACAGTTTGCAGCTTCTGTCAAATCTTGCAACGGACTGTTTACCGTGCATCAGTTCTTTTGCATAGGTGATCGTTGCCCCGAAGGCGGCACATATCGCCTGATGCCCGAGGCATACACCAAGTATCGGGATATCTCTCCCGAGCTCTTTTACAACATCTATGATCACTCCCGCATCTTCAGGCCTTCCCGGTCCCGGCGAAAGAATGATACGATCGGGCTTCAGATCCCTGATCTCGTCAACCGTGAGCTCATCATTCCTGATAACCCTTATATCAGGCTCAATCTCACCTATCATCTGAAAAAGATTATATGAAAAACTGTCGTAATTATCTATCAGTAAAACCATCGGTCAGTCAACCTCCCCTGCAAGCTCAAGTGCCTTGATCGCAGCTCTTGCTTTATTCAGGCACTCCTCGTGCTCCTTTTCGGGAACGGAATCCGCAACGATCCCGGCACCGCTTCTGACAAACACCTTACCGTTTTTCTTGTAAATGATCCTGATCGCAATACATGTATCCATATTGCCGGCAAAGTCTATATAACCGATCGCTCCGCCGTAAATACCGCGTTTATTGTTCTCAAGTTCGCCGATCAGCTGGCATGCCCTGATCTTAGGTGCTCCGGAAAGAGTTCCCGCAGGGAGTACGGCTTCGATCGCATCAAGAGCATCCTTATCCTCTCTGATCTCTCCGCGGACGGTCGAACCGATATGCATAACATGTGAAAAACGCTCTATCGAATGGAGTTTTTCCACGCTTACCGTCCCGAATCTGCTGATCTTTCCGAGGTCGTTCCTGCCAAGATCCACCAGCATGTTGTGCTCGGCGAGTTCTTTTTCGTCGGCAAGCAGTTCCTTTTCAAGCTGTCTGTCTTCCTCTTCGCTCCTGCCTCTCGGTCTGGTGCCCGCAAGCGGGAATGTATGGAGCACTCCGTTTTCCAGCTTTACAAGAGTCTCGGGTGAAGCGCCCGCGATCTCCACATCCGTTCCCGAAAAATAGAACATGTACGGTGAAGGATTTATGGTACGCAGCACACGGTATGTATTCAGCAGGCTTCCTTCAAACGGCGCACTCAGGCGGTTGGATAGTACGATCTGGAAAATATCACCCTCATGGATATGCTTCTTGGCCTTCTCAACCATCGTACAATATTCTTCTTTGCTGAACAGCGGGGTGATCTCACCAAGCAGTCTGCCGGCGGGTTCATCCTTCTTTTCGCCGTTACGCAAAAGATCCGTCAGCTGTCTGAGTTCCCATACCGCTTTGTTGTAGTTGGTCTCGGGCTCGTCAAGCTGCATGTTTACGATCAAAACTATCTTCTGCTTTATATTGTCGAAGGCTATGACCTTGTCGAACAGCATAAGATCAACATCCTTGAAATTCTCGGTATCCTCCGCACCTGTCTTTACGCTTGGTTCACTGTATCCGAGATAATCAAAGGAAAAATACCCCACAAGACCTCCGGTAAACGGCGGCATATCTTCAAAATGAGGGCTTTTATACTTTGAGAGCACTTCGCGAAGATAGCCGGCGGGATTGCCGGTCACATATTTCATCTTCCCGGCATCGAGAACTCCGTTGATGTTTCCGCCGATACAGGTGATCTCCATTTTGGGATCAAAGCCCAGAAATGTGTATCTTCCCCAGGTTTCATCGGCCTGAGCGGACTCCAGCATAAAACAGTGTTTTGAGACATTCTTCAGTATCCTGACCGTTTCTATCGGAGTGATAAAATCCGACAGGATCTCACAGCTGACCGGTAAAACATCATACTTCCCCTCAGCTGCTATTTGTTCAACAACATCAAAAGCAGGTGTGATTTTCATATTATTTGCCCCTTAAAATATACATTAGCGATTTAACGTATTAAATCGCGTTAATTCTATACTAAAAATGAAGATCCTGTCAATAAAAAAAGCATAAATTTTGTACCTACAGACGTCAGACGTAACTGACCAGCAGCGACACAACAAATACCGTAACGCTTGCCGCCACTGCGACAACCATAAGTCCCTTGCCTTTAAGAGCCAGCAAAAAGGCGACGGCCACTCCCGCAGCTGCGGCCCAGAAAGAATAATCGCCGTAAAAGACCGCGGGGAATGTCATTGCCATCAGGCAGGCATAAGGAACATAATATAAAAACGATCTTACGAAGCGGTTTCTGATCCTGCCCTGAATCAGGGTCAGAGGCAGCATTCTGATCAGATAGGTCACGACCGCC
>JAILIQ010000369.1 GCA_024695205.1 Lachnospiraceae bacterium | reverse complement strand
CGTGGACACAAACATCTGAGAAGTTCCCCTGATCTGTCAGGTGTACGGGGCCTGAGGGGTTCATGGGAAACCCGGATGTGCGGCCGGCCTATTCCGGCGTCGCGTCTCAAAAGTAAAGCAATTAACACATTGCAGTTAAAATTAAAAGAGCGGATTGCTCGTCTGCTGATATTTATATCGACATGGGACTCGGTATACTTAACACCATTTTATGTCTTTTTTAAATTTTTCAGCAGATTTTTTCTTTCTTCCGAGCAGGATAGTCTTCAACTTTTATTATAACACATAATTCAATTTATTTCCAGTGGATAATTATATCTTTGAACTATTTCAATCCAAAAACACCAAATCGTGATTAATTCAGGTGAGTATCACGATTCGATTTTGTTTAGTCCATACACGTTTTAATCATTTATTTTTTTCCTGAAACAAATAGCAGATATGCAAAAAGCAGGCCCCCAGTTTTACCGGAGGCCTGACTATAACAGTTATTTCATTGTCATTTCAGAGTTGTAGATACCCAATCTCATAATCTGATCTCTTTCAGATTCAGGATAATCGGTTTTCTCAGTGTGCTGTCCACTTTGCATAAAGTGTCGTATCGGCGCTGTAAACTTTGTTGTTGTCAACAGGATCGCCGTTCAGGCCGATATTGTCATACCATCCGCCGAAAGTAAATCCGTTCTGTGTAGGATTTGCAGGGAGCGAAATCTTTCCGTTTTTGTTTGTCTGTTTCGGATCCGATTTTTCTCCTTCGTAATCCTGATAATCAAACGTTATCTTATATGTCCTGAATACTGCGTAATTGATAGTCACTTCAACAGGCTCAGCGGTCGAAACCGTAAATTTGGCTTTTGCATTGCTGTTTTGTGTTTCAGGCGTGAACTTGGAGTCATCATTCGGGAATGTATAATTCGTACCTGCAACGATCACAGGATATCCGCTTGCACCGGTATCCTGAGCATAACCATCCGGCAATGCGAAGCGTGTCGCAAATGTGATCACCGAATTGTCTCCGACATATTTAACGACATCGGCATTTGCTGCAGGATCAGTCCATGTGGTTTTTCCGTTATTCGTCGCAGCCGTGCATGCCTTTCCGCCCTTGATTTCTGCAACGAGCTGCGCTTTGTCCGCTCCGATGGATGTGAATTTTCCGTTTGCATATGTTCCGTAAACCGCATTAATCTTGACATTTGCATATTCGCGGATGATAACAGGAACAGTTACATCATCACCGATTTCGCACTCTCCGAGCGCAACCGCACAAGATCCTGCCGGTACGGCATCGGTGTTTTCTCCCGCCGCTATAGCGTTCTGCGCTGTTTTGGCAACATATGCGTTTCCTCCGAGTGTCATCATAGATGAATCCGCAACAGGAGAAGCGAGCCAGTACTCACCATCTGTAAGGTCATCAAATTTAACAGCAACCTGCTGCTTGCGTGTCCATCCGACGATCGGATCGATCGAATCGTCACGATAGAAGCCTGCGGGATGCTCATTTCCCGATTCTGCCGAATATTTCCCGAAGACAACTGTGTATTTTGTCGCAACTTCACCGTTCGAAACAGTGCTGTAGAGATTGTATTTCTTGCCTTCTTTTGCAACGTAGAGGATGATTTCTTTGGATGCTCTCTTGCCTGTTGATTTATCACCTTGGCGGCGGATAAGAAGGAGCGATTTTGTTCCTGCCTTGATGGCGTCGTCCGAGATGGCTTCTCTGGTATAATCATCTACATAATCAACACCATCTTCACCGGTCTCAATCTGAGAGCTTGCTGTTGACTTAAGGTAAGCCGTCTTCTTTGTGCCTTTAACGGTACTGTATTTTCCGGAAAGCTTCTCTGTAATCTTAAGTTTAGCGGAATCGAACTTCTTCCACTTAACAGTGGTCCAGTCTATTGCAGCATCACCTGTTGCATAATAATCTGCCGTGGCAACTACTGCGTACTCAAATACAGAACCTTCGTCTCTGCCCTTTGTATCGTTTGTTGCTTCAGCAATCTTAAAGGAAGTATCAAATCCGGTTGTAGCGATCGTCTTGCGTCCGGTTCCCGTGTATCCTGCAAAAGGAGCGATTTCACCGAGTGCGAGACCCTTCTTGCTGAATTCGTCAGCCGAAGCCACAAAATACTGACCCTTAACGTTATCTTTAGTCCAGACGATGGGAGCCTCTGCCTTGAAATCAATATCAACAAGAGAATAATCCGATGCAGGCTTTTTCTCTGTCGCGGATTTACGAACTGCAATCTTAAATTCTGTATAAAGCCCGGTTTCACGGTCGTAAGGGATATCGAGGTATTCCAACATCTTTTCTATTGAAAGAGTTTTAATCGCATACTTTGTATACGAATAATTCCAGAATGTATCCTCGTCCTCGATTTCTACCTTAACAGCCTTACCGGCGTCAGCATCTTTCTTCCCGAGCGGCTTATATCTGGTCATCCTAAAGTCATCATTACCAACCTCAACATCACCACCTACGATAAACTCCGCTTCAGAGCCTACAGTAGCTGTCTTAAGGGCAGGAAGAATCGTGAACCACTCTGACGGCTTAAATTCATTCCCATCTTTTAAAGCTACCGCAAAGTCAAATCCATTCTTAAGTCCAATAGTATCCTTAGCCACATCGACTTTAACCTTGGGTGCTTTAGCACGCTTTGCTATCTTAACCTTTGCTACGGCACTGCCGAACTGTGCGGTTCCCGAAGCGCCCGTCGTGCCTGCCTGCCTGATGTAGACAAGTCCGCCGGCCTCAAGCATTTCGCCAAGGTCGACACCCGTGAAGCCATCAATGCGCGCCCTGTTGTCGCTGCCCTTACGGCCTCCTTCTTCTTCCCAGCTGTTGGCAAGATACCACTTCTCCTGGTCAAGGCTCCAGTAAAGCTTATTGCTTGCGACATCAATAGTCTTCTTGGTTGCTTTATCAACGTAGTAAGCCGAAAGAACTTCCGGATACTCACACCACATCTCGTCAGCCATCGTATAATCAACCGTTCCGACGATCTTATTGGCATTACCCTTGATGGTCAGGTTGGCTGCCACTGTTTCCTCAACCTCAACCTCTTTATCGCAGACATAAAGGAAAACATCCTTTTTTGTGCCCTTGATCCCGAGATCGGCGATCTTGATCTTGTTGTTTGCCATCTGACCTGCCGCAGCCGTTCCGGCCTTAATCTTGTTGCCGCTTGCTGCTTTAACAACATAAACATATGCATTAGAGCCTGCTAATACAGCATCATCGACAGCATTATATGTTGCTGTCACAGGCGCCGATTTAGTAGGTGCTGCCTCTGCCGCTTCATCAGCACTTGCACCTGTTGCTCCGAATACCGCAAAGCAAAGAGCAAATGCCATCAGGCTTATGAGTAAAGCCTTAAGAAAACTGTTCTTCTTCATGTGGTGACCTCCTTGTGATCATATATCCCTGTCGTGTCCAATCCTTGGACACAAATGTTTAAATATTAAATCGGCTAATTCAGACATATTCCTAACCAATCTATCTGTCATATTAGCAAAAAAGCTTCCAAATAACTACTCGTTTTTCGAGAACTTCTCTGCCACATACCTTTTGATCAAAAATACGCAGAAATACGGGAAAGTATAGATATCATTTTCATGGCCGATGTTTTGATCGCCCAATTTTATACCAAAAGCTATATCACTGTACTTTTCTCCTTCGATCAGATTCCGCAGGGATCTGGAAGCTTGCCTGTTTGACTTTACCTCTACCGGAATAAGATTATCCCTGCTTCTTATAAAGAAGTCTTCTTCGAGGGTTGA
>JAILIQ010000360.1 GCA_024695205.1 Lachnospiraceae bacterium | reverse complement strand
TATCAGCAATCCGCAGACAAATCCCGTCACCATTCCCCTGTTCTGGCCTCTTGTAAATGCGATCGCCACAACAGGTATGATCAGCAGATCTGGAACCACCCCGGCAAGGGCAAATGACGTAAAGACACCGGTCTGCATCAGATACAGCAACAGGATCTGCAGTATCGCGGCTATTCCTCTAATTATCATGTGAAATGACCTCGTCCAGATTATCAAGCTGTTCCCTTAACCGAGTGATCACAAAAACAGCTTCCAGATGCTGAAAATCAACAACCGGAGTAACATAGGCCTCTTTTGACATCCTTCCTGCGTCAACCTTGACATCACTGACATAGCCTATCAGAATGCCCGGAAGGTATTTGTCGCTTATATAAGACGTGACTATCTCGTAATTGTCATAGATCTCGGCCTTAAGATTGATCATCGAAACATCTATGTAGCCCTTGTCGAGCAGCTCGATGTTGCCCGAAACGATACATGTGTCCGAAGTCTTAAGGAACATGCCGCTCACACTTGAATCATCGTCTATGATCGAGCGCACCTTGGCCCAGTTTTTGCCGACATCGGTAATGATGCCTACAAGACCGTTGCCCGCGATAACGTTCATATTCTTTTTGATGCCGTTGTCGGTGCCCTTGTCGATAATGAAAACATTACAGTAGCTGTTGGGCTCACGGCTTATTACCGTTGCTGCAACCTTCGGATACTCCGAATACTTGACATCGAGATCATACAGATCCCTGTACCAGTTAAGCTCGTATTTTTCCTGGGTAAGGATCTGATTCTCGTTCTTCAGCTCGTCTACCTGGGCCTTCAGCCTGTCATTCTCCTCAAGAAGCCTTCTTATATCCGAAAATATCCTAAACCTGTCGGAAATAAACCCGCCTACGGTCTTGATACCGCTCTGCATCGGAGTGATCGTATTATTGACGAATACCCTGGCCGGAGTAAATACATCTTTATATCTGTAGCTTACAAATATCAGCACAACGCAGATCAGGAAGAAACCTCCCAGCAGATATTTGGGATTGAATTCGGTCTTTTCCTTGAATCTGTTCCTGTTCCTGCTTCTGTGTCCCATTTTTAAAACTGTTTCCTTTAATCTTTATAAGTTGCCTGCTTAAGTACGTATGCAAGCGGATCGTATGCCGGTTCCTCAATGATCTTGCCAAGTCCCAAAGCCACTGTATTGGCGGCATCCTCACAGATATTGATGTCAAGCTCTGTCTCTGCCGCAAGCAGGTCCTTAAGGTTATGGATCTTGGCGGAACCGCCTGTCACATAAATACCGGAATCTATGATATCCGAAGCGATCTCCGGAGGGGTATGCTCAAGGATTATCTTTACGGAATCAACAATATTGTGCAGATGTTCGCAAATGGCTTCATACACAAATGCCGAATCGATTTCCTTTTCGGTAGGAAGACCGCTTACGACGTCGCGGCCGAATACCTTGATCGTCTGTATCGAGCCCTCTTCGGGAGCAACCGCAGTCGCAAGCGCGATCTTAATAACCTCGGCGGTTTTGTTTCCGATGAACAGATTGTATTTTTTCTTTACATTGCTTATGATGTCCTCATCGAACTTGTTTCCGCCGATAGGGATCATCTTGGATAATACGATGCCTCCCAGGGAAAGTACAGATATCTCGGTGGTATCGGCACCTATATCGACTACCATGACACCTGCGGCATCTGTTACGTTAAGTCCGGCACCGAGTGCGTCCGCAACAGGTCTTTCGGCGATCCTGACCTTCTTCGGCTTGATGTTGGTATTGGCGACAAGATCGACAAATGCTTTCTTCTCCACTTCGGTGATATCCGTAGGCGCCGTTACGATAAATTCCGCACCGTTGAGCTTTCCGTGCTTTTTCTCAAGCTCTTCGAATACGAGATTCAGCAGACTCTGCATATTCTTGATATCTGCTATAACACCGTATTTTACCGGATAAGTAACCTCGATGTTGGACGGAGCCTTGCCGAACATTTCGAAAGCCTCGTCGCCTATCGCGATTATCCTGTTCGCATCGGCTATTGCAAGAATATTCTTTGCATCGTAGATAACTCCCTCATTTTTCTTGTAGATCTTGAGTGCTCTGGTACCAAGATCGATACCGAAAACCTTTGACATGATAACCTCCCGCAAAACGGTATTCAACCGCTGTCCATAACTTTTTTATTACCTTGTTTCGATCCGTAAAAACATTGAAATATCAACGTTTTCCGGCCAATATTCCCTCTTCACGCATGCTTATGCAGCCCTCATATCCGACTATAATATGATCGAGCAGTTTTATCCCCAGAAAATTACCGCATTCATATACCCTTCCCGTAGAGGAAATGTCGGTCTCACTCGGAACGGGGCTTCCCGAAGGATGGTTATGGGCAATGATCACGGCTGCGGCATTGGCCTTTAATGCGCCCGAAAAAATCTCTCTGGGTTCAAAAAGACTTCTGTTTAGAGTCCCTTTATAAACGCATTCCGAACTTATCAGCCGCATTTTAAGATCAAGATAGGCAACATGAACTTCTTCGTGCTCAAGATGTCTTAATCTGTCGCCAAAATACGACATCACGACTTCGGGATCGTTAAAATCCATACGGTTATAATCGGCATCGATGCTCATCCTGCGTGCCATTTCGGCAACGCACATAAGCTGGATCGCTTTTACCCGTCCGATCCCCTTAATACCCATAAGTTCCTTCATTCCGAGATGGAACAGGCAGTTAAGTCCGCTGTAACCCTCACGCAGCTTCAGTATTCGGCAGGCAAGATCAGTCACTCTTGTATCAGGGGTCCCCGATCTTATCACAGCAGCCAGCAATTCTGCATCCGAAAGCACCGAAGGACCGAATTTCACGCATTTTTCATACGGACGTTCATCCTCCGGCAGATCCAGGATCTTCATATGCTTCGTTTCATTTTGAAGTATATCGTGGTTTTGGGATATTCTTTTTTCTTTTTTCAAATTGGCCTCTTTTCTTACTCCGTACCGAAAAAAGACATAATACATTATACTATATTACCGAAAAAAAGCCAACAAAATTTAAGGAAGTTCTTTTAAAGAAGCTTCCTTGCGTAGAGTTCTTCAAGAGACCTTAATATACCGAGTTTGGCATGGTACCAGGTAAGTCCTCCCTGAAAATATACCGCATAGGGTTCTTCAAGCGGTCCGTCGGCAGACAGTTCAATTGATGATCCCTGTACAAATGCGCCTGCCGCCATGATAACATCACAGTTGTATCCGGGCATTGCCCAGGGCTCCGGAGTAACATAGCTGTCAACCGGAGCTGCGGCCTGTATTCCCTTGCAAAATGCTATCAGACGTTCGGGTGATCTTAATGTGACCGCCTGGATTATATCGTGGCGAGATTCCGTTCCGTTCGGCACTACCTCAAATCCCAGATCCTCATAGATACGCGCCGCAAATATCGCTCCTTTCAGGGCTCCCGCAGTCACGACCGGAGCAAGGAAAAGTCCCTGGAACATGCTCCTTGTCACGCCGAGCGTTGCGCCGACTTCTTTTCCCAGACCCGGACATGTCAGCCTGTATGCGCATTTTTCGATGCAATCCCGGGTTCCCGCGATATAACCGCCTGTTGCAACAAGTCCGCCGCCGGGATTCTTGATAAGCGAACCGACTACCATATCGGCACCGACATCGCTCGGCTCAACAGTCTCCACAAATTCACCGTAGCAGTTATCCACCATGACCGTGATATCGGGTTTGATCCCCTTTATAAACGATATCAGCTCTCCTATCCGCTTTACCGAAAGTGTGGGCCTTGTCTGGTAGCCTTTCGAGCGTTGTATCGTAACAAGCCTGGTCTTTTCGTTTATAGCCGCTCTGATGCCGTCAAAGTCAAAGCTTCCATCACTTTTTAGATCCACCTGCGAATATGTGACACCGTACTCTTTCAGCGATCCTGTCGCAGGAACGATGCCGATGACATTCTCAAGTGTATCGTAAGGCTTTCCGACAGGCGAAAGAAGCTCATCTCCCGGTCTTAAATTTGCCGCAAGTGCCACGGCAAGCGCATGTGTGCCGCAGGTGATCTGAGGCCTTACAAGCGCGGACTCCGTATGAAATACCGAAGCATATACTTCTTCAAGAGACTCTCTTCCCTCATCATTGTAACCATACCCGGTCGAACCGTTAAATGATGCCTCACTGACTCTTGCTTTCTGCATCGCCTTAATGATCTTTAACTGGTTGTATTCGGCAACCCTGTCGATCTCTTCAAATCTCTGTCTTAACTCATTTTCATACTTTTCGCCAAGTTCAATGACTTTTTCAGAAAGACCGAGTTCACGATAGATATCATGTGTGTTCATTTACATTTTCCTCTTAATTTTATAGATTTATGCGACTTTACGGATGTCCGGTCATTTCTGACCGCTTTCGATACAGGCTTTTCCTGTCATTTCTGACTGACACAGGCTTTCCTGTCACTTTTGTTCGATGTCCATACAGGCTTTTACAAGAAAATCCACAACATCATCAAAATCGCGGAACTGCCTTATATCGACAAATTCCACCTTCTTTTCACGTTTAAACCAGGTCATCTGCTTCTTTGCATAATGCCTGGTCTCACGTTTAATATTTTCGACAGCTTCGTCAAATGATACTCTGTTCCTGTAATAATCGACAAATTCCTTATAACCGATCCCGAGCATCGAAGGAAGCTCCTCGCCGTAGCCCTTTTCCAGAAGCATTTTTACTTCCCCGGGCAGACCGTCTTCAACCATCCGGTCCACTCTTTTGTTTATTCTTTCGTAAATATGATCCCTGTCGTCGGTAAGGACAAAATACCTGAAATCGTACGGAGATTCGTTCTGCGCCTGCTCCCGGTTGTGTTCGGACATTTTCTTTCCGGTCAGCTCATAGAATTCAAGCGAGTGCAGCAGGCGCTTGGTATTGTTTGGATGTATTATTACGGCATAAACAGGATCGATCTTCTTCAGCCTTTCGAATAAATACATCGATCCGTTCTCTTCAAGCTCCATCTCAAGTCTCTGCCTGATCTGTGAGGCTTTTTCATCATCATACTCCGTAAAATCGATATCATACAGCACGGCCTGAATGTAAAATCCGGTACCGCCGCAGATTATCGGGATATGTGATCTTGAAGATATCTCATCAACAGCCTGTTGGGCAAGTTCCTTAAATTTCAGTACTCCGAACTCCTCATCCGGTTCAATGATATCTATCAGATGATGGGGGATCCCGCCCATCTCACCGGCGGTTATCTTGGCTGTACCGATATCCATTCCCCGGTAGACCTGCATTGAATCAGCCGAGATTATCTCGCCTCCGATCCTTTTGGCAAGCTCTACCGCAGCCCTGCTCTTGCCTACGGCAGTCGGACCGTTAATGATGATAAGCCGCTTTTTCGGGCTGTTATCATCTTTACGATTTTTATCCATATGAAACTCCATGTCCGTTATCATCAGATTATCCGCTTAAATTTCTTTTCAAGCTCCTGTTTTGTCATCTCTATAATCACAGGTCTTCCGTGCGGACAATTGAACGGATTGTCAAGCTTTAACAGATCCTCTATAAGCTTTTTGGCTTCGTCATAAGAAAGTTTTGTATTTCCTTTAACGGCGGCTTTGCAGGAGCATGTTGCAAGTCTGTCTTTTAAAGTCATCGAATGCGATACATTTTTATACATTGCTGAGGATACTCCGGGATTTACGGACATAAATGAGTCCACGATCTCCCGTATAAGCTCCTCCGGGGCTATACTGTAAAGCATCATCGGTACAGAGCTAAGATGATACTCAGTCCCGGAAAAATGCTCGAGCTCAAAGCCCATACTCCTGAAATCCTCAATATGTTCCTCTATGCATGCGCATTCGGGCGGAGTAAAGCTTAAGATCATCGAAGGCGAAAGCATCTGGGAATCAAATACCGTTTCGGCATTCTGCGCGCATATCCGTTCATATATGATCTTTTCGTGAGCCGCATGCTGATCGATCATATACATCCTGTCCGCCTTCTCAACTATCCAGTAGGTCGCAAATACCTGACCTATTATCCTGTATCCCTCATTAAGCCCTTTTCTGAAATCCTCACTTGTTTCGGGCCTGAAGCCATTGAGAATATCTTTATCTTCGCCTCCAAGAGTAAAACGTAGCTGCGAAGATGAAGTATCGGTATTACCCATACTTCTTGCGGATGAAACGGTCTCAGTTACAGGATTGTGCTCACTGTTGACAGTAGAAATATTCCCGGTTTCCGGCTCAATATTTTCAGTACCGTAAGAATGGTTCCCGGTACCTTGCCCGGCACCTTCAGTACCGTAAGAATGGTTCCCGGTACCCTGTTCTTTACCCTCATAGACTGAGGAATGATTTCCTGTCACATTATAAGAAATGTTATTAAACGAAGAATTGCCGCTTATCGATTCTTGATGATCATGAGCAGAAGAAGCATCCCGACTCTCCTCACATACATATCCCGGGAAATACAGTTCCTTTTCCGCCCCCTGTCCGTCAAGAGAATACAGCGCCGAAGGAGCTTTTTTCTCAAATGGTTCGGGTGATCTTTGAACACTCTGGTCGGCAAGGATCCTGTTTCTTGCGTCTTTTTGCGTATCTTTACCAAAAGTATCGGGCTCAGGGATCATCAGAGCCTGTTTTAAGGCTTTAGAAACAGCGGAATATACGGCATTGAATATATCCTGGGGCTGTTCGAAACGTATCTCCTGTTTTGAGGGATGTACGTTTACATCGGCCTTTTCGGCGTCAAGCCTGATGTTGAGCACCGTAAACGGATATTTATGCTGCATCATGTACGGAGCATAGGCTTCTTCTATCGCTTTTGAAATGACATTGTTACGTATATATCTTCCGTTTACGAAATAATGCTCCATACCGCGGTTGGAACGTGTTACGACCGGTTTTGCGATAAAACCCGTGATCCGGATATCATTGTTTTCGCCGGCACCTGCATCATCCTTTAACTCGATAAGCGAAGAAGTTACATCGCGTCCGTAAATACCGTATATAACCTCATCTGTCTTATTGTTGCCCTTCGTAAAAATAACGGTTTTGCCGTTATTGATATACCTGATCGATACCTCGGGATGTGAAAGCGCGATCTTTTCTATCAGATCGCTGACATAAGAAGCCTCGGTTATCGGGGATTTCAGGAATTTTCTGCGAACAGGCACTCCCGAAAAAAGCTGCTTAACTATGATCGTTGTTCCTTCGGGGCATCCCGCATCGCTTAATGTACGCTCCTCACCGCAGCAAACGACATATCTGGTTCCCATTACCTCGCCCGCAAGCTTTGTAAGCACTTCGACCTCCGCGACGGAAGCAATACTTGCAAGCGCTTCACCTCTGAAACCGAGACTCATTACGTCTATAAGATCGGCAGCAGTCCTGATCTTGCTTGTCGCATGACTGGTGAAAGCCTTTCTTATCTCGGACGGTTCGATCCCGCAGCCGTTATCGGTCACACGGATCATCTCGATCCCTCCGCCTTTGATCTCACAGGTGATCGCATCCGATCCGGCGTCTATCGCATTTTCGATCAGTTCCTTTACGACGGAAGCAGGTCTTTCAATTACCTCTCCCGCAGCGATCTGATTGATCGTGTTCTGATCAAGTATATTGATCTTTGCCATCTTATGTCTCCGTTATGAGTAATTTGTTTAAATAAGCCAAAACCTACTTCAGTATTTCCTGAAGCCTCGCCAGTTCATTTAGTGCATCAATGGGTTTAAGATCATCAACCCTGATACTCAGCAGCTCTGCCGCCACCTTTTCAAGCTCAGGCGAAACCTGCATATCATCCCGGTTATCATCATTTTCTTCCGGAGATGTCACGCTTCCGTTTTCACCGCCCCAGAACAATGACATCTGCCCGTAACCGGCAGCATCATCCTTACCGCTTTTCTTTGCGCTGCCGCGTGCGCGCGTTATGGTCCTCGCATTGTCCCGAACCTTGGCATTGATATCGTTGTCGGTCAGAAGATCAACGATCTCATGTGCCCGGTCAAGCACTGATTTCGGAAGCCCCGCAAGTCTGGCGACCTGTATTCCGTAGCTTCTGTCGGCACCGCCCTTTACGATCTTTCTCAGGAAAATGATATCCTCGCCCTGCTCTTTGACCGCAATACAGTAATTATTGACGCCTTCAAGCTTATCCTCAAGCTCGGTCAGCTCATGATAGTGAGTGGCAAATAATGTCTTTGCCCCGAGTTTTTTCCTGTCACAAATGTATTCGACAACCGACCAGGCGATCCCGAGTCCGTCAAATGTGGAAGTCCCGCGGCCTATCTCATCAAGGATCAGCAGGCTCTTTTTTGTGGCGCATTTAAGGATATGCGCTACTTCCGTCATTTCGACCATGAACGTCGACTGTCCCATAGCCAGGTCATCACTTGCCCCGACCCTGGTAAATATCCTGTCGCAGATGCCTATATCAGCCTTATCCGCCGGCACATAACATCCGCACTGTGCCATCAGCACTATAAGGGCTGTCTGGCGCATATAAGTCGATTTACCGGCCATATTCGGACCTGTTATGACTGCCACGCGGTTGCGTTCATTGTCCAGATATGTATCGTTGCCGATAAAGGATTCCTGCCCGATGAACTGTTCAACCACAGGATGTCTTCCGTTGGTTATGCTGATGATCCCGTTATCATTGATATCCGGCCTTGTATAATTATTCCTTTCGGAAACGTAGGCAACGGAAGCGAGCCAGTCAAGCTTCGCTATCGCACGCGCATCCTTAAGTATCCTTTCAATATTGGATGCGATCGTTTCCCTGACCTCGTTAAAAAGATCGTATTCAAGCGAGAAAAGCCGGTCCTCGGCATGAAGGATCTTATCTTCGAGCTCCTTTAACTCTTCCGTTGTAAATCTTTCGGCATTTGAAAGGGTCTGCTTGCGGATCCATTCCTTCGGAACCATGTCAAGAAATGAGTTCGTCACTTCGAAATAATATCCGAAAACTCTGTTATATCTTATTCTTAAAGCTTTGATTCCGGTATTTTCGCGTTCTCTTTCCTCAAGCTTTAACAGCCAGTTCTTACCGTCATTTTTGATCGAACGAAGCTCGTCGACCTGTTTGTCAAAGCCCTCACGGATTATCCCGCCTTCTTTTATCTGAAGCGGAGGATCTTCAACGATCGCTCTTTCCGTAAGCTCGCACAGGTCATTGAGCACATCTATACCTTCGGTTATCTCTTTTAAGAGCCCGGTCTCAAATACACTTCCTGCATTCTTTATCGGGGCCAGCAGTTTTGCCGAATTCAAAAATGCTATCAGATCCCTCGGACCTGCGTTACGGTAGCTTATCCTGCCGGCAAGCCTTTCAAGATCGTAAATTCCGGCGAGATACTCTCTTATCTCCTCGCGGTCAATATGCTTTTCATAGAGCTCTGCCACCGCATCAAGACGCTCTTCTATGAGATCCTTGTCAAGCAGGGGCTGCTCGATCACGGATCTGAGCATTCTCGCGCCCATCGCGGTCTTAGTCTTATCAAGTACCCACAAAAGCGAACCCCGCTTGTTTTTCTCTCGCAGGGTTTCTGTCAGTTCAAGATTTCTTCTTGCATAATTATCAAGTATCATGAAACGCCCGCCGGCATATGTCACAATGTCAGTGATATGTGACATATCGTTCTTCTGCGTCTCATACAGATATCTCATCATCGCGCCGCAGCACAGAAGCTGGACTTCATCAAGTACCGGAGCCTTGTTCTTAAAATGATCTTTTATGATCTTTCTGGCTGCGCCGGCCTCAAAATAATCCTCCGAAAGAGTCGTACGGCAGACTTTAAGTCTCTCGCAAAGCTCAGAAAGCTTCAGTCCGCTCATTTCCACATACGGACTGTAAATGAGTTCCTTTGGAACGTAGCGCTCAAGCTCATCCGTAACGCCGTTGGCATCCTTGCATTCAGTGATATAGAAATCTCCCGTTGAAACATCGCATACAGACAGTCCGAACATCTCTCCCGAATAGTAAATGCAGACGATATA
>JAILIQ010000347.1 GCA_024695205.1 Lachnospiraceae bacterium | reverse complement strand
ATCCTCCTTAAATATTTAATGAAATTGTATTGCGTAAGTATCCGTTCTTTTACAGTAAAGCTAATATATCCCAAAAAACAGGCATAGTCCATACATAAAAACCGAATTTTAAAAAGATTTCACAAATCTATGGAATTCATTAAAATCTCGTTAAATTCGGGAACATTCGCAAGTATTACTTCCTCGAACCTGGAGATGTCGATCCTGGAAGACTCATCAAGGATATAGGAGATGCATCCCTCCAGGACCGTATTGCCCGCGGCGCTGATAAGACCCTTAAAATCAGGAGGGAACATTCCGACAGCGATACAGGCTTCTTCATTGATATTGTTGCCGAAATTGCCGGAGACGTAAACCTTCTTAAGCTGCGACGCATCGATGCCGTACTGCTTCAGGAGGATCTCGATCGCCGCATGAATGGCGGCTTTTGCAAGCTGAAGCTTCCGGATGTTTTTCTGTGCCGGCTGCTCGAAATATTCCTCGGACATGAGGCCCGTACGGTCTATGACTCCGAGAGCGAGAAGACGGTGCAGCATTTCGATGCCTTCCGTCCCCTTAAATATCCTTCCGCTTTCAAATGCCGGCCCGGCAGCTGCCGATGCCGTCAGGATGCGGTCTTTGTTGCCTATCACGATCTCGGCGTTGGTCCCGAGATCTATCAGCATACTGATATCATTGCTGTGTGCGAATCCGCAGGCAATGGCGCCCGCATAGATATCTGCGCCAAGATATGCCGAGATACCCGGAAGAACGGTTACGGGAATGTCCGGAAACGCAGGACCGGCGTCTTTTAGATAATCACTGATAAGCCCGTGTGAGGTAGTGCTTATACACGAAAGGGAGAACGGTGTAAAAGGGTACATTCCGAGCCCCGAACAGTCATATCCCATCAGAAGATGCAGCATTGTGGTATTTCCGGCTATCACGACATGCTCTGCCCGATGATCCGGATTGCGGACGGTAAGCTCCGTGATCAGCCCGCACAGCTGGCTTAACACACAGACCCTCATTTCATCGGAATGACCCGCCGCAGCGGCACATATGCGTGAAGCGACATCTGAGCCGTAACGGCGCTGCCCGTTTCGCACACTTCGGTAATCTATAATGCTCCGGTCCCTGCCGCAGAGTATTGTTTCAATATTGGTCGTGCCGATATCCACGGCGATCAGTGCTTCGTTCAAATCATGGTCCTCCGTTCGCGGGAAAACATCAACACGCTGATTGTAACACAAAAAACATATATATTCAATTGAGACAGCGATAAAATGGATATTGTAAAATACCTGTTGAAATCCTGATCATTTTGATTATAATAGGAACGAGCAAAATCTGTTTACAGGGAGGTTATGTTATGCAGCTGCTTACAGTTATACTGAAGGATGCGACAAAGGTTAACAGCATTTTGAGAGAACTCGCCGAGGAAGGTGTCAGCGGCGGGACCATTATCGACGGAAAAGGCATGGGCGAGGCGATCGCCGATATGCCCGACCTTCCGATGTTCGGCGCGTTACGGAGCCTGTTTGCCGACGAAGAGGAAACCAACTGCAAGGTCATCCTTTTTGTTATGAAGGACGAACAGATAGTTGAGGCGCGCAGGACCATCAAGAGGATTGTAAATCTTAAGGAACCTAATTCGGGCATCATGTTCGAAGTTCCGCTTACCTACGTTTCGGGTCTCAGCGATGCCGATTAAAAGCGGAATTCTTTTGACTGATGTATTTATATACGGAAATAAAAGGAAAGTCAGGCGTTAAAAATGTTACCGGATCTTAATCTTCATTTACTGATCTATCTGGCGATAGCGATTCTGCTGTCGCTGCTTTCGAGCAAGCTGGTCAAGCTTGTGAAATTACCGAATGTTACCGGGTATCTGATAGTCGGTCTTATTGCGGGACCGTACTGCCTCGGGCTGATCCCCGCCAACACGATAGAAGCGTTGGGGATAATACCGACTGTAGCTCTCGGGTTTATCGCATTTTCGATCGGAGCGCAGTTTAAACTGAGCTTTCTTAAGAAAGTCGGGAAAACACCGATTGTCATA
The DNA here is from genome assembly GCA_024695205.1 of Lachnospiraceae bacterium. Taxonomy (GTDB): domain Bacteria; phylum Bacillota; class Clostridia; order Lachnospirales; family Lachnospiraceae; genus RUG11977. The sequence continues at coordinate 28,324 of JAILIQ010000347.1, read as the reverse complement.
GCGATCACAGAATCCCTCGGAGCCGTCATCGTTGTGGATGTGGCGCTGATCCTGACGGGAAGCGATGTTCCGTTTGCCCTGTGTCTGGGCGCGATCGCTGCCGCTACGGCACCTGCCGCGACTCTTATGGTCGTAAAACAGTACAAGGCAAAGGGAGAACTGACCGATACCCTGCTTGCGGTCGTGGCAATAGATGACGCAACGGCACTGATGTTTTTCGGAATATCGACTGCGGTCGCAAAATCGATCGACAGCGGCGGAACGGATTCCATACTGATGACGATACTCAGGCCGCTCGGAGAGATATTTGCCTCTCTCCTGCTCGGCGCAGTGATAGGTTTTATTTACAGATGGCTTGTAAAATGGTTCACGGGACGCGGAAACAGACTTGCTGCGACCTACGCGATGGTATTCTTATGTGTGGGACTGGGTGAGTCGCTCGGACTTTCGTCGCTGCTCATCTGCATGATGCTCGGTGCAATGCTTGCCAATACCTCAAGAGACTGCGATACGGTATTTGAGATGACGGACAGGATGACGCCGCCCATATTCATGCTGTTCTTCTTCCTGTCGGGTGCGCAGCTCGATCTTTCGATATTACCTAGCGTAGGTGTGGTCGGGATCGTTTATGTGATCTTCAGGATGGCCGGAAAGGTTTCGGGAGCCTGGATCGGCGGAAAAATGTGCCATGCGTCGCAGAAAACACAGAAATACCTTGGATTTGCGCTTATTCCGCAGGCCGGTGTAGCGATCGGACTTGCCACAACAGCGATGAGCGTGGTTCCGGAATACGGTGCGCGCATCAGGACCATAATCCTGTGCGGAACCGTGATCTATGAACTTACGGGACCGGTCATCACGAAGATGGCCCTTAAAAAAGCAGGCGAGATAGAAGGATGATTCAATAAGAGGATGATGTATACGGTGCCGTTCGATGTTTCGTGTGCGGATCATTCGATGCGGTTCACCAGTTCGCGATTCAACCTTGTTCCGTCCCGGCTTACAAGTCCCGTTACATACAGCAGTCCGGCAACGTATCCGGCCAGATATTTGCTGATGCCGGCAGCCTGTGCCAGGGAAGTACGGGTGAATTCATCACCGAGTTCTTCAGGCAGGAACATTATAAGGTCTCTTATTTCGTAAATATCGATCTCTTCGAGGATCCTGACCGGCATGATGTCGCTCAGGATCTTCGTTTTTCTCCCGTGCTGTTCCGAGAGCCCCCGGTATCTGTATTCCTCTGTTTCCAGTGACACTATCTTAAAGTGCAGATGCGGATCCTTAAGATAGTCCCTGATCCCGTACATTTCCACGAAGATATCGTAAATACAACGCTTTTTAGGCGACTTTCGTTTCGAAAGGACCGCACCCGTATCGGGATCGATATTGTAAATATATTTGTGAAGCGGCAGAGGATATACGATGGTTACGTCAAATTCGGGAAGGAAGGCATCAAGCTTCTTTTTCATGCTGTAGAACTGGCGGGTCTGTATCTCGGTTATGGTGTTTGAGCGGGTATCGCATATATCCGCGACATAGCCGTTTACCGCGACTTCGACATCATCCGGCGAGGGGGCATAATAGGCTTTGAGGACGGCATGCACCGATTTTTCCGAGAGCGTTCCGATCCCGGCGAGACCGCGTCCCGCATCGGAAACGGCCTTTCTGATATTTTCAAAACGGACGATGTCTTCTTCGTTCATTCCTTCCCTCCCACGCAGGACTGTCCGAAAAGCATTCCATCCCTGTATTTGCCGGATTTCGGACAGTCTCCCGCAAAGCGGCCGATGCCGCACAAATGTGTTGCCAATCATACCTTGACAACAAACCGTAAGATAATTAAGATAATAATATTGTAGATCAAAGTGGCTGGTAGCACAATAGGGACATAAATGATGAAAAGCAGGACTATTTTCATTTTTCTTGCGGCCGCGGTACTGACCGTATCTTTTCTGACCGGATGCAGTAAAGAAACGAAGGATCCGGGGATCACGGAAGTCACCCCTACGGCGATGGGGGACACAGGACCGACGCAGGGCGGAAAGAATACGACCACACCGACTCCGACGGCTGTTGCCGGTGAGGACACGCCTGCGATACAGCCGACACCAACAGGCAGTGAGCAGGCACCGGATAAGGAAAATGAGCCTGTGGTATCGCCTGCGCCCGTTGAAGATCCGGTTACGCCTTCGGGCACGGAAAGCCCGGAAACGGACGGTGACGGAAATGATGCGGCAAAAGAGCCGGACGGACAGGACGCTGAAGAGAACGGTACGGATGTCGATCCGGTCATTGAAGAATACTGGACCGGGAGCTTTCTGATCTGGCTTCCGCAGATCGGTAAAGGCAGCTTTAAGGATTTCGGCTCCGATGAAACACACGATTTCATAATACTTGAAAATATCACCGAAAAGAATGTGAAGAGCTATATCAAAAAGCTCACCAAGAACGGATTTACGACGGACCGGGTGTATCTGTCGGAAAACGGGGAAGTTCTGCCCGATAAGGATGATATAACGGGAGGTTTCGGATACCGCGCCTCCAATGATGACGGGTGGAGTGCACAGCTTGCGTATGACCCCGAAAGCGGGACTCTTACCGTGACATCCGGATATGACATCGAAGAAGAAGCGGATGCTTACGATCTGTTAAGAGCCGAAACCCCGCTCGGCCTTTTGCCCGGATTTACCTTCGGGACTTTCGATTCGTCCAAGCAGGACGGCGAAATGTATTACGCGATATTTTCAAACGTTGAAGGTGATTATGCCGGATATACGGAGCTTCTTAAGGAAGCGGGATTTACCCTGGAAGCCGATGAGGGCGATTCGGACGGCATCATATGGTACTACGCGTACAACGAAGACGGATATTTCTGTGAATTCAATTATACCGACGGCATGGCAAGGATAGGCTGCGGTACGGATTAAAACGACATGAGAGTTGATTTCTACCTGATCGGGATCAACCGTCCCGATGTAGTTCAAAAAGCGGAAAATCCCGAGGGTTTTTCATCGTACCGGAAGAAAAAGATATCCTCGATCAGGAACAGGTCCGCCAGACTGCTTTCTGCAGCCGCCGGGATAGCCGTTGAAAAAGGACTTGCCAAGTTCGGCCTTAAGGAAAGCGACATAAGCTACGGGCTCAATGATTACGGAAAACCGTTCATTTCCGGACGCCCCGATATAGTGTTCAATGTGTCGCATTCCGGAGAATATGCCGTTGCGGCGTTTCTGGATACGGAAGAGGCCGAAGGGCAGCATTTACCGGGCAGCGGTACCGGACAGACTGAGGAACAGCATTTACCCGGGGACGGTACGGTGCAGACAGAATGGCTTAATACGATAGGTGTGGACATCGAACAGGCCGGCAGGATGAACAGCAGGATATTGTCGAAAATGAAGCCGGATACCGGATTTGATGATTCAAAAGACGATATGTGCAGACGGTGGACCGCGACCGAGGCATTTGTAAAATGTATCGGAAAAGGCCTGCAGGCATTTGACGAGAGCTTTCATTTCGAAAAGACACCGTCGGGATACATGAGGCTCTGCCAGGATATTTACGACGGGGAGTTCTCACTGATAGAGGCGGATGCGCCGGCAGGATACCGCATCACATGTGTGGTAAGAAAACAAGAAGGAGCTGTATCATGAAAAAAGTAATAACTTACGGGACTTACGACCTTCTGCATGTGGGTCATATCAACCTGCTCCGCAGGGCAAAGGAACTCGGCGACTATCTGATAGTTGTCGTATCTTCGGATGAATTCAATGCGATAAAAGGAAAGAAGGCGTATTACAGCTTTGAGGACAGGAAGAAGATACTCGAAGCGGTAAGATACGTTGACGAGGTGCTTCCCGAGTATACATGGGAGCAGAAGATCGACGACGTTGTGAACAACAATGTCGATGTATTTGTAATGGGTGATGACTGGGCCGGTAAGTTCGACTTCCTCAAGGATTACTGCGAGGTCGTTTATCTTCCGAGGACCGAAGGCATTTCAACGACCAAGATCAAGGAAGACCTGGGGCTCAAGGATAAGACAAAGGACAGCGAAGGGTAAAGATCGGGAAAACAAGGAATAAGTCAGTAAAGATCAGAGGAAAGTAAAGATTAAGGAAAGTAAAGGAAGAAAGCTATGAAAAAACCGTTTGTGACCAAAGAACAGGTAGAAGAGATCGTTAAGAAGTATCCCACACCCTTTCATATCTATGACGAAAAGGGGATCCGTGAGAACGCAAGACTGCTGCAGCAGGCGTTTTCGTGGAACAAGGGGTTCAAGGAGTTTTTTGCGGTAAAAGCAACTCCGAACCCTTATATCCTGCAGATACTGAAGGAGGAAGGCTGCGGTGTTGACTGTGCTTCGATCCAGGAACTGTATCTTGCCGAGGCTGTCGGGATGAAGGAAGGGGACATCATGTTCTCGTCGAATGAGACGCCCGAAGGCGAATTTACGAAAGCAAGAGAACTCGGCGGGTATATCAATCTTGACGATATCACGCTGATCGATTTCCTTGACAAGGAATGCGGCATCCCCGAAACCGTTTTCTGCCGCTTCAATCCGGGCGGATTTTACAATGTCTCGAATGACATCATGGACAATCCCGGAGATTCGAAATACGGAATGACCAGGCACCAGATCGCCGATGCGTACAGAAGGCTGATGATGCTCGGTGCGAAGAATTTCGGAATCCATGCTTTTTTGTGCAGCGGCGCGCTGACCAACGACTATTATCCGATGCTTGCGCGCGATCTGTTCAGGCTTGCTGTCGAGCTGCATGAGGAGACGGGCGCCGACATCCGTTATATCAACCTGTCCGGAGGTATAGGCATTCCTTACCGTCCCGGCGTAAAGCCCTGCGACATCTTAAAGATCGGAGAGGGCGTGCGTGCTGCCTATGAGGAGATCATCGAGCCCGCGGGCATGGAGATCGCTATATTTACGGAGCTTGGCCGGTTTATGCTGGCACCTTACGGACATCTTATCTGTAAGGCAATACATGAGAAGCATATTTATAAGGAATACATCGGAGTTGACGCATGTGCGGCCAATCTTATGCGTCCCGCAATGTATGGCGCTTACCATCACCTGACCGTGCTCGGAAAGGAAGAGGCTGAATGCGACCACAGATACGATGTTGTCGGCAATCTGTGCGAAAACAACGATAAATTTGCGATCGACAGGGACCTCCCGAGGATCGATATCGGAGATTATATCTGCATTCACGATACCGGGGCGCACGGTTTCTCGATGGGCTACAACTATAACGGAATGCTGCGATCCGCAGAGCTGCTGCTTAAGGAAAACGGTGATGTCCAACTGATAAGAAGGGCCGAGACCGCCAGGGATTATTTTGCGACGCTGGACGGATGCCCGATGATGAAGAATATCAGATATAAAAAATAAGCTTGCAATCCAAACAAATGTTTGGTAGAATAAAACAGGCGCATAGCCTGATACATCAAGTCATGGCGGGATACTGCCATGACTTCTTGTGAAAATAAAGTGTATATATTTCAGAGGTTGGAACCAAGAATGGCAAAGAACGAAACAACAGTGGCGGCACGTGCGGCACAGGCATATGACGGCAGCGAGATAGTCGTACTTAAAGGACTTGAAGCCGTCAGAAAACGTCCCGGAATGTACATCGGAAGTACAGGCAGCAGGGGATTGCACCATCTGATCTGGGAGATCCTCGATAACGGTATAGATGAGCATCTGGCCGGCTTTTGCAATGAGATCGAGCTGAGCCTTTTAAAGGACGGCGGGATCATGATCACGGACCACGGACGCGGAGTGCCCGTGGACATACATCCGACCGAGCATATACCTACGGTGCGTGTGGTCTATACGATACTTCACGCCGGCGGCAAGTTCGGCAATTCGGCATATAAGGTGTCCGGCGGTCTTCACGGTGTCGGCGCGTCCGTAGTCAATGCGCTTTCCTCGAAGATGATCGTGGAAGTAAGGCGGGACGGGCATATTTACCATGACGAATATCAGAACGGCGGAATTCCCGTTACCGGTCTGGTGGGCGGCATGGTGCCTGTTGTGGGCAAGTGCGCGAAGAGTGACACCGGAACGAGAGTGACCTTTTATCCTGATGCTTCGATCTTTGATACCGTGGAGTTCAAGCCCGAGATCATAGTCAAGAAGCTCAAGGAAACGGCATATCTGAACAAGGGCCTGAAACTGACATTTACGGACCAGAATACCGGTTTTTCGCAGGTATTCTGTGAAAATGAGGGCATAAAGAGCTTTGTGGCATATCTGTCACGCGAAGAGAATGTTCTTCATCCCACACCGATCTATATAGAGGGCACAAGCGGGAATATCGAGGTCGAGGTGGCTTTCCAGTACAATTCCGGCTACGGCGAGCAGATCAATTCCTACTGCAACTGCATCAATGTTGTTGACGGCGGAACGCTTGTTACCGGCTTCAAATCCGGCCTTACGAGGGTGATGAACCAGTATGCCCGTGATCTTGGCGTGCTCAAGGATAAGGACGAGAATTTTGACGGAAGGGATGTAAGAAACGGTATAATCGCGATCATTTCGATCAAGCACCCCGATCCGCAGTTTGAAGGACAGACGAAGACCAAGCTCGGCAACAACGACGCCAAGACTGCGGTTGAGGATGTCTTTGTGAGCGAGGTTACGAGGTATTTTGACAAGAATGTTGAAGTCCTTAAGGCCCTGCTCGACAATTCACTGAAATCATACAATGCCCGCAAGGCAAGCGACAAGGCACGTAATGCCGTATTGAAGCAGCTTAACGATACCGATACGAAATCCAAGCTTGCCGCATGCACTTCGAAGCATCCCGAAGAATGTGAAGTATACATCGTCGAGGGAGATTCCGCGGGCGGTACGGTCAAGACCGCGCGTAACCGCAGGACTCAGGCGGTCCTGCCTTTAAGAGGCAAGATACTTAATGTCGAGAAGACCCCGCTTGAGAAGATACTGCTCAACAATGAGATAAAATCGATGATCGCAGCTTTCGGCTGCGGCATCGCCGAGGAATTCGACATAAACAAGCTGCGTTACGACAAGATCATAATCCTTACGGATGCCGATGTTGACGGGGCGCATATCAGCACGCTGCTTCTGACGTTCTTTTACAGGTACATGCCGGAGCTCATTTATGAAGGCAAGGTTTATCGCGGACTTCCTCCGCTTTACCGTGTGGAGTACGAGAGTGCCGCAACCGGTAAGAGCGCCAAAAAGAAGAAAATAAGCGAATATCTGTTTAACGACGCCGCGCTTGAGAAATTCAGGGCAAGCGGACGTAAGATCATCTCGCTTCAGCGATATAAAGGATTAGGCGAAATGGACGCGAACCAGCTGTGGGAGACCACGCTCGATCCGGACCAGCGCGTACTCGCGAGGGTGACTATTTCGGATGCCGTTGAGGCGGATGAGGTCACATCGCTGCTCATGGGATCGAATGTCCCGCCCAGAAGGGAATTCATCATGAGCGAGGCCAAGAACGCCAACCTGGATATCACGTAAAAGTCCGAAGCACGCAGTGTGCGGCAATCCGTACTTTTACGATACTATATAATTGGAAAGGCAGATTATGGAACAGTTTCAGCAGTTGGATTTTTCGGAGGAGATGCGTACCTCTTACAGGGATTATGCGTTAAGTGTCATAATCGCGAGAGCTCTGCCCGATGTAAGGGACGGTTTGAAGCCGGTTCAGAGGCGTATACTGTACGCGATGAACGAGCTCGGACTTGAGCCCGGCAAGCCGCACCGCAAGTCTGCGAGGATCGTCGGCGATACGATGGGTAAATATCATCCTCACGGTGACAGCTCTATTTATGAGGCACTGGTGCACATGTCGGAGGATTATTCCCTGTCTGTGCCGCTCATAGACGGACACGGCAATTTCGGTTCTATAGACGGAGATCCGGCCGCTGCAATGCGTTACACCGAAGCCAGACTGTCGGAAGGTGCGATGATGATGCTTGACAATCTGGACAAGGGACTTGTCGAATTCATCCCGAATTTCGACGAGAGCGAGAAGGAACCGGTTGTACTCCCCGCAATGCTCCCCAATCTCCTGATCAACGGAACGACGGGTATTGCCGTAGGTATGGCAACCAATATCCCGCCCCACAATCCGGGCGAAGTGATCGATGCCTGCATTGCATATCTTGACGATACCGGGATAAGCACCGAAGACCTTATGAAATATATCAAGGGGCCCGATTTTCCGACGGGCGGTCTGATCGTCAACGGAAACGATATCCCGGCCATTTACGAGACCGGCGAGGGAAGACTGAAGATCCGTGCCAAAACAACGATCGAAAGAGGCGACAACGGCCGCAGCAATATAATAATCACGGAGATCCCGTTTACGGTTTCCGGCAATAAGACAAAGCTGGTCGAAAGCCTTGTGAGCCTGATGAGGGACAAGGTATTTGACGAGATCTACGATGTACGTGATGAATCATCAAAAGAAGGCATCCGTATCGTGATCGAGGTCAAGAAGGACAGGGACGCTCAGAATCTGCTGAACGGTCTGTATAAGAAGTCACCTCTTGAGGATACCTATACCGTCAATCTTCTTGCGGTCAAGGAAAAACAGCCGATCGTATTCAACCTAAGGTCCATGATCGGAGAATTCGTAAGCTTCCAGGAAGAGATATACACGAAGGAACACGAATATCTGCTCGCAAAAGCAAAGCAGAGGAACGAGATAGTCGAAGGCCTGCTGCGCGCGACCGATGTTATCGATCTTATCATTGAGATACTCAGAGGATCGACCTCTGTCAAGCAGGCGAAGGACTGCCTCATGTTCGGTGATGTCACGGATATCAAGTTCAAATCGGAATCCTCAAGGATGCAGGCTTTCAGGCTGAACTTCACGCAGGCGCAGGCAGAAGCGATACTTGCCATGCCTCTTTACAGACTGATCGGACTTGAGATACAGAAGCTTGAAGAGGAACAGAAGACCCTGAAGGAGAATATTGAAAAATACACGGCGATCCTTGCCAGAAAAACCGCGCTGAGGGCGGTCATCAAGGAACGTCTGAAGAATTTCAGGAAGAAATTCGACAGACCCCGCAGGACCGGGATCGACAATCTCGAAACGAAGGATTACGCCCGCGAGGTCAAGATCGAGGATATTTATGTTCTTATAGACAAATTCGGATATACCAAGTCCGTGGACGAAGCTACCTATACCAAGGCCGCACCCGAGGCGCTTCAGGAATTCGTGCACACGGTAAGGATGAAGAACAGCGATGTTCTCTGCGTTTTCACCGCGGAGGGCAACATGTTCAGGGTAAAGGCAGAAAAGCTTCCGAAATGCAGGATCAAGGAGAAGGGCGTCCTGATACACAATCTCTGCAGGATCGATCAGGAGGAAGCGATATTCTACTGTTCATTTGAAGAATTATTCGAGAGCCAGCTTGTATTTACGACAGAAGCAGGATTTATCAAGCAGGTATCGGGTATAGAATTCGACACCGGAAGGCTTTGTGTGGCCGCGACCAAGCTTGAGACCGATGACAGGCTCGTCGGTATAAGCATGCTGTCTGCGGCGGATGTGCTCTCAGGCAACAGAAAAGCCGTTATCGTTACGAAAAACGCCTACGGGCTTGCATTCCCTCTCACTGAGGTGCCTGAGATGAAGAAAACAGGTCGCGGCGTGAAGGGTATAACCATGGACAGATCGGATAAGGTCATCTTTGCCTCAGTGGCAGGGCCCGAGACCGACAGCTTTGACCTGCCGAACGGCAAGAGGCTCGATATGAAGAAGCTGAAGACCAGACCGAGAGCCTCGAAGGGGACAAAGGGTGTATTCTGAGCCCGTTAACGAGTATGATTCAGGAGGAAACATATGCCGAAAGTCAGCGTAATAATCCCATTCAAATCAGGAGAGTTTTTCCTGAAGGACTGTTTTGAAAGCCTTAAAGCACAGACCTTTACAGACTATGAGGTCCTGCTTGTGCTTGACGGTTATACAGGCAGAATAGAGCATACGATCGCTCCCTACAAGGACAGCATGACAATTCGTGTCCTTAATGTGCCGGACGGACATACCGGTGTCGCGGCTGCCCGTAACACGGGTATTGAGAACGCTGAGGGCGAATTTGTATACTTCCTCGATGCCGACGATTATATTTTCGAAGATGCGATCGCGGTGCTGCTCGAAGCGGCCGAAGAGACCGATGAGGATATGGTTTACGGCAAGTTCCATTATACCTATTACAAGAGGGATATCTTCCTGCCGATCTATATCGAGAAGCGTGAGGCAATGATCGCCGCAAGCGAGGCTGCCGCAGAGGAAGGACAGAATTCCGAGGACGAGGAGTCCGAGGATGAAAATGACGAAGAAGATGATGAAAATGACAGCGAAGACGAGGAACTGACCGAGGAGGAGCTTGCGGAGCGCGAATACCGCAGGCGCTTTAAGGCACGCAGGAAGGCGATAAGAAGGCTTATCACAAGGAAGAAGCGTTTCCGCAACGTGAGCGTCCTTCATAAGCTTTTCAGAAGATCGAAGATCGAGGAGTTCGGCTTAAGATTCGATGAGAATCTTACGTATTACAGCGATTTCCCCTTCCTTGCCGCGTTTCTTGACAGGGAGGTCCATGTACGCAAGCGTTATCATGCCCATTATATCAAGAGAAAGCATCAGGATCCGATCAACAATCCCGCTTTGTCACAGATGCAGGATGACAGGCGTTTTTCGCAGATGCTCGATATGTTCAACGGTATGATCGACATCGTCGATCCCGAGGGCACAGTAAGGCGTGCGGTGGATCATCAGATCATTGTTTATTTTACGGGATACTTTGTCAAGAAGCTTAAGCGCAGCGAGAATGATTTCTGGCGCGAGGAGCGTTTTGACGCAATGCGCGAGCTGGCCCTGCGCATCAGCAAGGTCAATATCCGGCGTGAAAAATTCTGGCGGCGCAGGATGGTCCGTGCGCTTCGCAACGGGCAGCAGGAACGCTGCATCAGGATGATCACGAGGAGACTCGGATGGAGGAAATTCAAGCGCCTCATCAGGGGCAAGAATGTCCTGAACAAATATTTATACAGGCGTAAGTACCTTAAGGAACCGATCAGTGAGAACACGATCATATTTGAGAGCTTCCTTGGGAAAAATTATTCGGACAGTCCGAAATATATTTACGAATATCTTGCGAAGAATCATCCGGGCAGATATAACTTTGTCTGGGTGCTTGACAACGATACAAAGCTCCCTTACGACGGAGTCAAGGTAAAGCGTTTCAGCCGTAAGTATATGTACTATATGGCTACCGCCAAATATTTCGTTTTCAACATGAGACAGCCTACCTGGTTCAAGAAGCGCAAGGGTATGGTATTCCTTGAAACCTGGCACGGAACGCCTCTTAAGAAGCTGGTGTTCGATCTTGACGAGGTTTATTCGGCATCCCCGCTGTACAAGAAGGAAGTTTACAAGCAGTCGAGAGAGTGGGATTATCTGATCGCCGCCAATGAATTTTCGAGCAGGGTGTTCAGAAGCTGCTTCATGTATGACAATCCCATGCTTGAATACGGTTATCCCCGAAACGATCTGCTCCATGCCCCCGACAGGGACCGGATCGCGGAAGAACTGCGCGATAAGCTCGGGATCCCGAAGTACAGGAAGACCATATTGTATGCTCCTACATGGAGAGATGATGAGTATTACGGCAAGGGACAGTATAAGTTTGAGCTTAAGCTGAACCTTGAAGCCATGAAGAAGGCTCTCGGCGATGAATATGTCATCCTTCTGCGTACCCACTATTTTATCGCCGATGCGCTCGATCTGACCGGAATGGAGAACTTTGCGTTCAATTTCAGCAAGTACAATGATATTACGGATCTGTATCTGATATCCGATATAATAATCACGGATTACTCTTCCGTATTCTTTGATTATGCGAACCTGAAACGCCCGATGCTCTTCTACACTTACGATCTTGAGAAATACCGTGATGTTCTGCGCGGATTTTACATAGATATCGAGGAAGAGCTCCCCGGACCGCTCCTGTATACGACACAGGAAGTTATCGATGCCGTAAGGAACATAGAAAAGATCAAAGCCGACTATGCTGCCAAGTATGAGGTATTCTATGACCGTTACTGCGGCTGGGAGGACGGCCATGCCGCAGAGAATGTAGCGAAGAAGGTCTTCGGGTTGTAATTCCGGACAGCCGGTGTCCCGCCCAGAGACTGTCCAAAAAACGGACACACGGGAGGCTGTCTTCGGACAGTCTTCCGGATTGCGTTTTGTGAAGAAAATTTAAAAAAAGTTTTCAAAAAAGGTTAAGTAATAAATCGGTGCGTCCGATATATCAACCAGAGAGGAAGATTTTGATATATTTATTTTCAAAAATGATGATCAAAATTTTCACAAGGAGGTGAATTTTATGCGTATAGATGCAATGAATCAGGTTAGCCAGATCTATCAGAAGAGCGGGACCAGGAAGGTTGCTCAGGCTAACAAGACTAGTTTTGCCGACAAACTCGAGCTTTCACAGATCGGTAAAGATATGCAGGTTGCCAAGGCTGCGGTTAAAGCAAGCCCCGATGTACGCGAGAACCGTGTGAACGAAATTAAGGCTGCTATTGCAAACGGCACTTATTCCGTAAGCAATGAGGATCTTGCCGAGAAGCTTGCAGGCTTTTTCGGAGCCTGATAACTTATATTGATTGATCGAAAGGCTTATGATCTGTCTTGACAGAAGCTTAAGGAGATAGTGAAGATATGCCCGGTTTGATTGACGACCTCGTGGATACCATGTCCAAAGAGAACGATATCTACAAGGATTTAATACCGATAGCCTCGGAAAAAACGAGAGTTATCATTAAAAATGACCTCACTGCCCTTCAGGAGATTACGGACAGGGAACAGCTCGTGATCGAGCAGATCAATTCCCTTGAACGCAAGAGGGAGGAGGTCATTAAAAATATCGGGGTGGTTTTAGGACGCGATCCCAAAACACTCGATATGAAGAATCTGATCAAGATCATGGGGAAGCAGCCGAAGGAACAGAAGAGGCTCTCGAAGATCCATGATGAGCTTAAGGAAACGCTCAAGACCCTTGTCATGCTCAATGACAGGAATAAGGTACTGATCGAACAATCCCTCGAGATGATTGAATTTAACATGAATCTCATACAGAGCTCAAGGATGATGCCTGAGGGAAACAACTACACTAAAAGTGCGGGCGAGATGGGCCTGCAGGGCAGCGGAACAAGGATGTTCGACGCCAAGCAGTGACTTATGACCGCCAACAAACGGGAACGGGATCATTTTGACCGCCTGTTTGATGGGATTAGATTGCCGGATCTTTCCGGCAACTTAAACGGAGGTTATAAGTATGTCACTGTTCGGTGCTCTTTCGGTCGGAACATCCGGCTTAAAAATCAGTCAACGCGGACTGAACGTGGTCGCGCACAATCTGGCCAATGTGGACACGGACGGCTTTGTAAGACAGCAGACCGTTCTGGATACCTCCACATTTGTTAAGGTGGGTCAAAATGCCATTTCACCAATGATGGTGGGACTTGGTGTTGACACCGAAACAGTCAGACAGGTGCGTGATATTTTTTTGGACAGAACCTACCGCCAGGAGGTTGGGCGTCAGGGATATTACGAAGCCCAGCGTGACGCGGTGGATGAGATAGAGAATCTTTTCGGCGAGCTTCAGGGAGTTGCGTTTCAGGATGACCTGAATGATTTCTGGGTAGCGCTGCAGGAGCTTTCCAAAGAGCCTGACAGCAGAGTGGCGCAGGCAACGCTTGTTGAAACATCGATATCATTTATTGAAAGAGCCGAAAAGATATATGAGCAGCTCAAGAAATACCAGCTCGACCTGAACACCCAGATACAGCAGAAGGTCAACAGGATCAACGAGATCGGGGAAGAGGTCAACGAACTGAATCACAAGATCGCATTTTACGAAGCGAACAAGGTTGAGAACGCCAACGATCTTCGCGATAAGCGTAATGCACTGCTCGACGAGCTCGGCGGTATGGTCAAGATCACCTACAACGAGATCCCGAGCGGCAAGATACTTGTCAATGTGGAAGATACACAGTTTGTTTCGGAAGACATGTGTTTCCATATGGGAACGATGACGATGTCCCAATACATGGAAAAGCATAATACAGAGGCCCCTCTTGATGAGGCTGCAGGAATACTTCTCGTAACATGGCCGCATCTTGGCGACGCCGAAGTGTTCGACTGGTCGAGAGTACCGAGTACACCGGCCAATACGGATATCGGAAGCCTGAAAGGCGCAATACAGGCCAGAGGAACCGCGATCGGCAAATACGTCAACATTCCGATCGAACCCAAAATGGAAGATTTCTACGAGGAAGACGGAACATTTAAGGAAGAAGAGTACAAGCTGGCGATGGATCAGTTCGAGATCGATACCGAGGAATACAATCTTCATATCGATTCCTCGATCATGATGAGGACACAGTCACAGTTTGACCAGCTGATACACGGCATCATCACTACCATGAATGATGCGCTCTGCCCTAACAAGGAAGTAATGGTCGCTGCAGGGACAACTATCACGAGAGAAGACGGAACGACCTATACATTTGAAGAAGACACGCTGATCAAGGTGTTTGACGAAGAGAATGCTCCGGTCGGAGTAGATGCCGATGCAACACCCGGTGTGGAGCTTTTCTCAAGAAAGACCGTTTCAAGATACACGGATGCGCAGGATATCACACTTGCCGACGGAACGGTTCTTGAAGGCGCGAGGATCTACAACTGGGAAGACGCTTCGGACAACTACACACTCTATACGCTCGGTGAGGTTGAGATCAATCCGGAGATAATCAACAACAAGTCGAAGCTCCCGATCATTTCCAACAACGGAAGCGGAGATTATGACATGGTGATGGTTGACAAGCTCCTCTCGCAGTGGCAGGCGCCGTTTGCGACTCTTTCACCCAATGACCTGACCTACAACAATTTCAATTCATATTATACAGCCTTTACCGGTGCCATAGCAAACCGCGGTGATGAGTTCGATACACTTGCAAAAACGCAGGAAGACATGGTCAATGAGGTACAGGACAAGCGTGTCGGTATAATGGGAGTCTCATCGGATGAGGAACTGACGAATCTGATCAAGTTCCAGCATGCGTATAATGCTTCCGCAAGATATATCAATGTAATAGATGAAATGCTTGAGCATATTATAGAAAGGCTCGGCTCGTAATTAAACAGGCCTTCCGCAATGCAGGGAAGACTGTCCGAAAACCGGCCATACAGGACCTTGTGAACCGGCTAAGGAAAGGTTTTCGGAAAGTCTGCGGGGGTGCAACGGTTTATACCGGCTCAACAGGAGGATATCATATGCCTAATACATTTTTCGGACTGACGATAGGTACAACCGGTCTGTACGGTGCCAATATCGGCATCAACACTACCGCCCACAATATTTCCAACACCGAGACCGACGGTTATACCAGGCAGCTTGTTGAGAAAAGGGCGGGAACGGCGCTGCGTACCAATGCTTCTTACGGTATGATCGGTACAGGTGTGGACATCATCAGCATCGAGCAGGTCAGAGACCAGTATTATGATGAAAAATACCGCAGCAACAATACCAACGCCGGTTATTATACCTGCCAGGATTATTATATGAAGGACGTTGAAAATTATTTCAATGAAGTGCAGCTTGAAGGCTTCAATGCGAATTTCGACACCCTTTACAATTCGATACAGGAGCTTTCCAAGGATCCTTCGAGTCTGACAGTCAGAACACAGCTTAACAGCTACGCCCAGAGCTTTTCCGAATATGTCAATTCACTGCAGGTAGGCATGGAGAAGATCCAGGACAATGTCAATCTCGAGATCAAGACCATGGTTGACTCGGTCAACTCATATGCACTTCAGATCGCGGGACTTACCAAACAGATCAATACACTTGAGGTTACCGGCGGCAAGGCGAACGATCTTCGCGACCAGAGAAATCTTCTTGTGGATGAGCTTTCCAATATAGTTAACATTTCCGTAGACGAGAAGATCGTAGGACTCTCGGAGGTCGGTGTCACCAGCTATACGGTCAAGATCGGCGAGACAACGCTCGTTGACACATTTGACTATCATACGATGCATGTCGTGCCCCGTACCGAGAAGATGAACCAGTCGGATATCGAAGGTCTGTATGATATCGCCTGGGAGAGCAACCAGACCTTTAATCCCCTCGCCAACGGCGGCAGGCTTCAGGCGCTGTTCGAAGTCAGGGACGGCAACAACCAGCAGTATTTTAACGGACGCACTACCGCAAGCTACGGTGAAAATACGATAACAGTGACCGATACGAGCGTCAACAAGGTTGAGCAGCTCCACATTGCCGAGACCGGCATAATCACGGTAGGCAACAGGGATTATGTTTATAACGGATTCCAGGTGACGACCGATGATGACGGCAATTTCGTATATGAATTCGAACTTAAGGACGACCTTAAAAAAGACGTTGATGATGTAGAGGTTGCGATCGGCAAGAGCATCGCATATAAGGGCATCAATTACTATATGCAGCAGCTTGACGAATTTGCCAGAGTATTTACGAAGGCATTCAACGATATTCATAAATCGGGACGCGACCTGAACAATGAAGCCGGACTCGATTATTTTAACAGCCGCAATAAGGTGAGCGGCGAAAATTATGTTTTTGATCATACGCCCAACGAGAAGGATTACAACATTGTGATCAGCAGCAAGACGGGCATGTATGCTCCCGAAGAGGGCAGCGAATTCGAACATTACGGAAGCTATTACATGATGACAGCCGGCCGTATGTGTGTAACCGATGAAATATATGCCGACCCGTCCAAAGTGGCTGCGGCTTCAGATGTGGTAAACGGTGTTTCGCAGAACGATATCGCGCTGCAGATGATAGCTCTTAAATCCGACACCAGAATGTTCAAGCAGGGTACACCTTCCGGCTTCCTTCAGGCTCTTATCGCAGAGCTCGGAATCGATGCCGCCAAGGCCAAATCCTTCGCCCAGAACAACGAAGATATACTTTCGACAATACAGAACCAGCGCCTGTCGGTATCCGGCGTTGATATGGATGAGGAATCAATGGCACTTGTAAGATTCCAGAACGCCTACAACCTGTCAGCCAAGGTCATTTCGACAATGAACGAACTCTATGACCGCCTGATCAACTACATGGGCGCATAACAAGGAGGTCCCATATGCGTATCACCAATAAAATGATGACAAACAATATGCTCTACAACATCAATACCAATAAGAACAACATGGATGAGCTGGAGCGTAAATATGCCACAGGCCTTGCCATACAGAAACCTTCCGATGATCCGATCATCGCGGTCAGAGCCCTGAAGCTGCGTACCAACCTAAACGAGCTGAATCAGTACTACGAGAAGAACATCCCCGATGCAATGTCATGGATGGAAACCACCGAGAGCGCGCTCAGAGTTACAAGCGAGATCATTACGCAGGTTCATACATTCTGTGTACAGGGTGCGAACGATCCGCTCAACGAGAAGGACCGTCAAAGCATCGTTACCAACCTCGCGCAGCTTAAGACCCAGGTATATCAGGAAGGCAACGCCAATTATGCCGGAAGATACCTGTTCACCGGTTATAAGACCAACACAAGCCTGGTATTCGGTGAAGAGTCACATACGACCCACTATACCATTACCGAGAACATCAAAAAAGAGGACATTCAGATCGTAAGGCGTGTTGTTGATACATGTGATCTGCGTGAATTTGATATTGAAAACCCCGAAGACTTTGATACCGAGGTAAGACCCAACGAGCAGGTAACCTACAGATTAAGGCTTTCGTATAATGATCTGAAGAGAACCGAAGACGGTGCATCACTTGTCATGAAGATCCCGGAGACCGACGAGAACGGCGAATATGTTTATGATGAAGACGGTGAGCTTCAGTACAGCGACGAATTCGACGATACCGATATGAACGTTCTTGATTCATCCGATCCGCTGGCTTACAAGCCCGATGAGGACGAGATCAACTTTATCGAGGATACCGGAGAGATCATTTTGGGAGAAAGCATTTATCAGAAGTTCCGCAACTCGGATTTTGAGATAACCTACGAAAAGCAGGATTTCATGAAAAATGAGCTTCGCCCCGAGCACTATTTCAATTGTGTTTCGCGTGACCTTACCATAGAGGATGCCGATGAACGTGAAGAGAAAGCCATAAACTATGAGGTGCAGGATCAGCAGATCAAGTTCGAGGTCAATTTTAACCAGAAGCTGGCGATCAATGTTCAGGGAAGAGATGCTTTCAGACATTCCTTCGGACGTACGATCGATGATATAGTTTCGGCGGTTGAGGCTGTCATAAAGCTTGATGAGGAAATGGGTGAACTTAAGGAAAAGCTGAAGGATGATCGCCTCAGTGAGGAACAGCTTGCCAAGATCAACGAGGTAATAAGCGTTTTAAAAACCGAATATGACCTCAAGACCGGTATCATGCGCGAAGCCTTTGAAAAGGGCCTGACTGCGATGGCTATCGAGGAAGATAAGGTCAACGTTGCGGTAGCGGATATCGGAACACGCTACAGAAGAGCCGAACTTACAATGGACAGGCTCTCGACCCAGCAGACGGAATTCAGCGATCTGCTCTCACAGAACGAGGACGCTGATCTGGTTGACACGATCGTAAACTACAATGCCGCCAATACCGTTTATAATGCTTCGCTTTCATCAGCTGCGAAGGTAGTAAAGAACACATTGCTCGATTTCCTGTAAGATTATATTGCTTTATGCGATAAAACTGTTATTATTATGTTTTATTTATCGATAAAATATGATATTATATACTTCAGAGCTTCTATTTTGAATAAGGAGGGTTTACAGACATGCTGGTTAAGACACGTTATTTCGGAGATATCGACCTAAGTGAGGACAAGATAGTTACTTTTGATTACGGGCTGTTCGGGTTTGAGGAATATACCCGGTTTGCGCTTCTTTATAACAGCGAATCGGAGGAGAGACCGTCTATTTCATGGCTTCAGAGTGTGGACGAACAGAGTCTGGCTCTTCCGGTCATGATCCCTACGATCGTAATGCCCGATTATAATCCGATAGTTGAGGACGGAGTCCTTGAGTCGCTCGGTGACTGGAACGAGAACAATATCAGCGTGCTTGTAACCGTCACGGTTCCGAAGGACATCTCTCTTATGACCACCAATATGAAAGCTCCGATCATAATCAATACAGACAATATGAAAGGCTGCCAGGTGGTGGTTGAGAATCCCGATTATGAGATCAGATACAAGATATACGATCTTCTTAAGGCCAATATGCCTGAAGGAGCAGGAAAGGAGGATGCCTGATGCTCGCGTTATCACGTAAGACCAATGAATCGATCGTGATCGGTAACGATATCGAGATCAGTATCCTCGAGATCAAAGGCGATCAGGTCAAGATCGGCATCAATGCACCCAAGAATGTGCCGATATTCAGAAAAGAGATCTTCCTTCAGATACAGGAAGAGAATAAAAATGCTGTGGCTCAGGAACAGAGCCGTGAGGCTATTGAGGAGCTGTTTAAGCTTTGAATGAACATGAGCCGCAGGGGTTTATCTATCCCCCTGTGGCTTATTTTATAAAAAATTTATATTTTGGGGTTAATTCTTTCAAGATTCTGCCGATAAAAGAGATAGGAAATATTCTAAAATATCCTTTCAAAATGGATTTTGAAAGAGGCTTAAGACAAGGAGGTTATTACTATGGGAATGGAAGTTAATTCAACAATTGCGGCTTCTTACCAGCAGACTGCGCCTAAGCAGGCAGCACCTGTGCAGACTGACACGGTTCAGACTGCGGATGCGGGAGTGCAGAGAGCGGTTGCGCCTCAGCAGAGCGTTCAGGCACTGCAGCAGCAGTCCGGGACCAACCAGCAGGACGGTCAGCAGGGCCAGAACCAGGGCCAGAGACAGCCTACGCAGGATGAGATCAAGTCGGCAATATCCCATGCCAACAAGCATGCCCATTTCGGCAATACCAGTGCTCAGTTCTCATATCATGAGAAGACCAAGCGTATCTCCGTCAAGATATTTGACAAGGATACCAATGAGGTCATCCGCGAGATCCCTCCGGAAGAGACACTGGATATGATCGCCAAGATGTATGAGCTTGCAGGCATTATGATCGACGAGAAACGATAAACGACAGGTGTGGCCGCATTATGCGGGAGATCAGGGTGGTACTTGTATATTTACAGTCGCAAAAGCTGTATATTTCGATAGAACCACCGGAAAGAGAGGTGGATTATGCCCATCAGATTAGGCGGAATGATATCCGGTCTCGACACCGACGCTATCGTCAAGGAACTGATGTCAGCACAGTCGCTGAAGAAGACCAATATCGAGAATAAAAAGACAAAGCTGGACTGGAAAAAAGAAAAATGGGAAGAACTCAATACCAAGATATATTCCCTGTACACCGAGAAACTTACCGGACTGAAGCTGCAGGGCGGTTATCTTACCAAAAAGGTAGCTTCTTCCGATGAATCAAGGGTTAAGGCTACGGCAACGAGTGCTTCCAACGGTTCATACAGCATTGAGGTCAAGTCACTGGCAAGTGCTCAGTATGTTACCGGAGCGGATATTTCATCCAAGAATCTCAGCAAGTCTTCATTGCTTAAAGATGCCGGGATGAGTCTGGGACAGACTATAACGATCAGTACGATGCAGGAGCCTGCATCGGCCTCGCAAAGTACCGGAACAACAGAGAGTACTTCGGGCACAGAAGGCACGGCCGGAACAGAAAATACCGGAGCAACAGAGACTGTTACCGCGCAGAAGGTTATGACACCGTTTACATTTGAAGTTAAAGAGGATTCAACCATAGCCGATCTGCTCGGAAAAATGAATGAAGCAGGACTTAATGCTTCATTTGATAACAATACCGGACGCTTTTACATCAGTGCAAAGCAGACCGGTGAAGACGGCAAGTTTACAATTTCGTCGACCGACACCGGTGCGACAGGACTTGCGGCGCTCGGACTTGAAGAGATCACCGAGCAGCTTGCCACAAGCGGAAGGATCGCCGATGATTCATCACAGGTTGCGGTAGTTGCTGCATCGGATGCCAATGTTATTCTGAACGGAGCGAGGATTTCGTCCGCAACGAATATCGTCGATGTGAACGGACTGACACTAGAACTGATCGGAACCACCAATGAGGGTTCACCCATCAGTCTTACCGTTGGCAATGATATCGATGCCGTATATGATAAGGTAAAGGATTTTGTAAAATCATACAATGAGCTTCTTACCAGTATGTATGAACAGTATACCGCAAAGTCCGCAAAAGACTATCATATGCTGAGCGATGAAGAAAAGGAAGCAATGTCGGACGAAGAAGTAAAGCTCTGGGAAGATAAGATCAAGAGCGCGCTTCTTAGAAATGACACTACACTTAACAGCCTCATGGGTGTATTCAGGAATTCAATGCAGGGAACAGCAGAGGTTGACGGCAAGTCATATGCGCTGTCAAACTTCGGTATCGGCACCGGAACCTACACCGAGCACGGACTTCTCCATATAGACGGTGATAAGGACGATGGAACATATGCCGAGAAGACCGACAAGCTGAGAAAAGCTCTTGAGGATGATCCTGAAGGAACATCGAAGGCATTATCCCAGATCATGTCGAAGTTCTACAACACACTGACTGAAAAGATGTCTGTATCTTCGATCAGCAGTGCGCTTACCTTCTACAATGACAAGCAGATCAAGTCACAGACCGATGACTATGATAAGCAGATCAAGAACTGGGAGAACAAGCTTAAGGATATGGAGGATCGCTATTATAAACAGTTTTCCACAATGGAGTCATCAATGGCCAAGCTCCAAAGCCAGCAACAGCAGATGGCAAATATGATGGGATTCTAATGAGACGGTCCGGGTATAACAGATATAATAAGAAGTCAATATCAAAAGGGGTGCGTGAGCACCCCTTTTTACATATCACAGGGCTCAGTTGCAAGCTTGCTTGCATACTGGGCCCTGCGATATGTAAAAAAGAGGTCCCCGGACCTTTTGAATATTGAAGGCTTATTGCAAAAAAATATTTCTTTCACTTCAGGGGTTAACTCATTTCCTTCCCCCTCCGATATATATCATGTAAGGAAAACAAAAACAGAATAAACCCCATCGGAGGATAAACATATGACACAGAACATGACACTTGCATACAAGAACAACACCATTCAGACCGCATCTCCCGCAGAGCTCACACTTATGCTCTATGACGGAGCGATCAAGTTCTGTAACATAGCACTCGGAGCTTTGGAGAACAATGACCCTGCAAAAGCAAACACCAACATTATCAAAGCGGAAAATATCATCGTGGAATTCCGTTCAACACTTGATTTCAAATATCCCGTGGCACAGGATTTCGACAGAGTATATGACTGGATCTACCGACGTCTGGTAGAAGCCAACATCAAGAAAGATACAGAGATCCTTGAAGATGCATTAAAGCTTATCCGTGAGATGAGAGACACATGGAAAGAAGTAATGAGACTTAACAGGGTTAAGACAGACAAGCCCCAGATCCAGTATATAAGTGCGGCACAGAAGCAGGCGGCTTTAGGATGATCCTTAAGTGATGATCCTGATCATAACAGAACACCTTTGAGAATAATATGAAATCTTCAGGGCGATCGCAGAATATTCTGTGGTCGCCTTATTAATGTTTCCCTAAAGAACAATTGAACAAATCGACGGAACATGTTAATATACAATCAAGATAATATGATCCGGGAGCATAATGTAACCAATTTCCGGGAAAGAAGGAGATCCAGAATGTATAATAATGAAAATGCAACACTCATAAACATACTTAACGATACATTAAAGAAAAAGGAAGAAGTCCTGCGATCTCTTTCGGCAGCCACTCAAAAGCAATCGGAACTTCTGGATGTTTCGGATCTTGACATAGATGCCTTCAACAGGCTCGTGGATGAGAAGGAGAAACTTCTTGAAAAGCTTGAAAGCCTCGATGAAGGCTTCATGAGTTTATATGAAAAGGTTCGGAACGTCCTTGCCGAGGATGCCGGTGCTTATGCCGATCAGGTAAAAACAACACAGGAACTGGTGAGAAGGCAGACAGAGTTGTCGACAGGCCTGCAGACTGCAGAAGAACGTAATAAGGCAAAGATGACCATTTATCTTTCACACGGACATCAGAAGATAAGAGACTTTAAGGTGAGTTCCCAGACGGCGGCTGCTTATTATAAGAATATGTCGGGAAAGCACCAGGATGGGGAGTCATATTTCTTTAACAGAAAAAAATAAAAAAGTTTTGAAAAAGGGGTTAAGTATTTTCTTAACCCCTCCGATATATTAAACAGGTAAAACAAAACACGCTTAGTTCCAAAATTCTCCGGGACGAAACAAGCCCGGATCGTTCGGAAAGAGGGAGTACGGACCCGCCGGTACGGACACGAAACTAATCAACCCAACACATGCGGCAAGGAAGCCGCACAACACACATTCAAGGAGGAAATATTATGATAGTACAGCACAACATGTCAGCAGCTAATACCAACAGACAGCTTGGTATTACCAACAGCAACTTAAGCAAGTCAACAGAGAAGTTATCAAGTGGTTACAGGATCAATCGCGCAGGCGATGACGCAGCCGGACTTACAATTTCCGAAAAAATGCGTGGTCAGATCCGTGGTTTGAATCAGGGTTCTACCAATGCTCAGGATGGTATCTCACTTATCCAGACAGCAGAAGGTGCGTTAAATGAAGTTCATTCGATCCTTCAGCGTATGCGTGAGCTGGCAGTTCAGGGCTCGAACGATACCAACGTTACCGCTGACCGTGAGGCTATTTATCAGGAGCTTTCACAGCTTACTCTTGAGATCAACCGTATCGGTTGTACAACAGAATTTAATACCATGAAACTGTTCGCTTCAACTGAACAGATTGAAGGATCGGAATTTGTAGGAGCTATGTCCAATCCTGATAACAGTGCAGAGGTTGAGCGTTATAGCCGTGGTATTGCCGCTACTACAGAAGAAGATGCAGGTGATGGTGGATATCATTTTGAAAATGCAAGTGATAAGGCCAGCAAGGTTGTTTCTCTTGGTGCTCTTGAAGATGGCACATATGCTCACCTTCAGGTAGGTGCTAACTCTACACAGTCAATTCTGTTCAGAATGAACACTCTTGATGTTACCAAGCTTAATTTTGCAGGCGCAGCCGATGGTGATGGCGATACAGTTGATATTTCGAGTGCAAGCGGTACTCTTTCAGCTGTTAGAGCAGCTTTGGACTCTCAGTCAGATGAAGGTGTTTACACAGAGGAAGTTTACAAGTCATTCACTGCAGCTATAACTGACTATGATCAGGCTCTTACCAATATCAGCAAGTCAAGATCTTATCTCGGAGCTATCCAGAACAGACTTGAGCATACAATTGCCAACGCTGATAACACAGCTGAGAACCTGCAGGCATCAGAAAGCCGTATCCGCGATGTCAACATGGCATCTCAGATGGTTCAGTACTCGAAGGACAGCATCCTTCAGCAGGCTGGCCAGTCGATGCTTGCTCAGGCAAACCAGAGCACTCAGGGCGTTCTTTCACTGCTCAGATAATCTGGTTGGTATTAGACATTGCCGAAAAGCAAAACAAAATCGATACTATCGTAAGGACTACCCGGAAAGGTCGCAAGACCCTTCCGGGTTTTCTTGACAGAGCCGGATAGGGACTATATACTGAATATGGTACTGAAAACTGCGCTGATAGAGAAGAGTAGAACAATGATCAAACAGAAAATGTTTTTATTATCTGAAAAATGTAAAACGATCGTACGTGACTGTACACAGGGCAGAACAGATGACGTTCTGGCTGGGATGGGTGATCTGACAGGAACTGTTACCGGTATGATCGCACAAGTTCAGTATTTTAATTCGGCCCAGTTCCTTAAGATACTTCAGTTGCTGATGAATGCAATGATGAAGTCGGATATTGAAACTATAGGAACAGTTCTTAAAAAAGAACTGATACCGGCACTTGAGATACTTCAAAATAAGGACGCGGAGAATAATTCCGTTGAAAATGAAGTTGAATCGGGGAATAATGCCGCAAACGATGTCATGTTACAGCTGAAAAACTACGCCGATGCGGCTTGGAATGCGGGAAAGCGTCCGGTGCTGTGGAATGAAACGGAGGCTGCTGCATGGGTTGAGAGTATCGGATACGATGGACGTGACAGGGCGATCTGTATGTTTGGGCGCGGCGACGGTATCTGTGAGAAGGCACTGCGCAAAAGACTTTCTTCCGACAGCATCCTGCTGGTATATGAGCCTGAAAAGGGCGATCTGATCGGGTTGCGTGATGAGCTTCAGAACAGGCTGGATTTTTACAGACAGGAAAGTCTGCTGATATGTGCACATCCGTTGTATAAGGAAATATTCGGACATGAATACGCACAGTTTCTGCATTTGATCAATGAGAACCGCACCAGGGTCATGGTCAACAAGAACACCATGGCAAGATTCAAGGAAAATGCTTCCCGCAATGTGATAACCAATCTGCCGATGCTCCGCAACGCCAATCTTATCGATGATCTGAAGAAGATCCTGCCCAATGACGTTCCGGTGATCATTGTATCTGCGGGGCCTTCACTCGATAAAAATATAGAGGAGCTGAAGAGGGCTAAGGGAAGATGTCTGATATTTGCGGTCGATACCGCAATGAAATATCTTATGGCTCACGATATCATGCCGGATCTCGGGATCACGATCGAGCCTATCAAGCCGATGGCCAATTATGAAGATCCGAGATGCTTTAAGATCCCGCATGTGTTTGACTGTGAGTCAAATCCGGAGATCGTTTCAAAAAATACAGCAAGAAAATTTATCTATAATTGCAGGGACTATGTAAAAAGACTGCTACAGGCGCTCGGCAAAAACGTTCCCGGCGATATTCCGAGCGGAGGAAGTGTTGCTACGGCTGCATTTGCGATCTGCTATCAGCTTGGGATCAGGCGGATCATTATGATCGGTCAGGACCTTGCGTATCAGGGCGAGGCCACACATGCCGGCGGCATTGAATCCAAGGGAATAAACAATAATATCGGTTATGAGATGATCGAGGGGATCGACGGCGGGCAGGTGCGCACCAGGAGCGATTGGCTGGCGTATCTGAAATGGTTTGAAAATGCGATCGCCCTTATGAAGGATATGGGCAGGGACATGGAGGTTATCGATGCCACAGAGGGCGGGGCACTGATCCATGGCAGCAGGGTCATGACACTGAAAGAGGCAATTGATGAATATTGCATACTGGAATATAGTTTTGCTCGGGAGCTTGCGAAATTACCGTGTTTGCTGAATTCCGGAGAGTATGATAAGTTGCTTAAATTGGTCGAAAAGTCAGCAATAGAGCTTGATTCGGTAGAGACGGCAGCGAGAGAAGCTGTAGCTATCTGTGAAGCACTACTTAACATTTGCAGAGAAAAAGAATCGGATTATTTACTTGGCAAGTCTGATGAACAGAACGATAAAAAGTGGATGTCGGATCTTACATCTGCCCGAATTAACTGTGAGAAGGCGCTTTTATATCCTTTGATCAACAATTATGCCGTAACGGGGATAGCTGAAGAGGTAAGTCGCATTCGTCTTGAGAAGACCGGATTGGAGAGTGAACTCCTTCAACAGAAGCTGGCATTTGAAGCGATAGTAGATGCATGCGGTTATTTTAACAGCATCATGAGTGAAATAGGTTGTTATAAAAGTTGACAAGAGATTAGGAGGCGGTTTATGGAAATACTTGCGCTCATCCCGGCGCGGAGCGGTTCAAAAAGTGTTCCGGACAAAAATATCAGGATGATCGGTGGGAAGCCGATGCTGGCATGGTCGATAGGTCATGCGCTCGGAGCAGGTCATATCACGAGGGTGATAGTGTCTACAGACAGCGAAGAGTATGCCGATATTGCAAGAAAATTCGGTGCTGATGTGCCGTTTATCCGCCCCGCTGAATACGCGACCGATACGGCTCTTGATATAGATGTGTTCAAACATGCTCTTACATGGCTTGAAGAGAATGAAGGATACAGGCCGGATATCATAGTGCAGCTGCGTCCTACCTACCCGAAACGCAGGGTACAGGATATCCAGAATATGATAGAAATGCTGAAAGATCATCCTGAGGCCGATTCTGTAAGGAGCGTGGCTAAGGCAACCGAGATACCATACAAGATGTGGGTGTGCGAGCCGGCTGATGAACATGATAATACAGCGGGAACTGGCAGTTCACTCGGACGTATCCTTCCCATTGTAAAAGATATTCCGGAATGTTATAATATGCCCAGACAGGAGCTGCCGACGGCTTATTATCAGAATGCCTGCGTTGACGTGATGAGGTATGAAACCGTCATGAAGAAGAATTCCATGACCGGCGATGTGATCCTCGGCTATCTGATGGACGAGAACTACGATATCGATACGGAAGCGGAACTGGAGAAGGCTCAGAAGGCGATGCCGGGCTGAATCAGAGCGGGAAGGCCTGTCTTTATTTGGTGAAATAGAATATTATTGCTGATGCAAAAAAATAAGGGGTGTAACAATGGGAAACGTTGATATTTTCAAAGATCTGTTTATTTTTGAAATGGCCAATTCGCATCAGGGGTCTATGGAACACGGGATCGACATAATCCATGCGATGGGGAAGATCGCCCGTAAATACAATATCCGCGCGGCAGTCAAGCTTCAGTACCGGGATCTGGATACGTTCATCCACCCCGATTATAAGGGAAGAACCGATATCAAGCATATCCCGAGATTTGAATCCACAAGGCTTTCGAGAGAACAGTTCGGTGAGCTGGTCAATGCAATACGCGAGGAGGGCCTGATCGCTATGAGCACGCCTTTTGATGAGGTGAGCGTGGATCTGTGCATGGATCAGGGGCTTGACATCATCAAGATCGCAAGCTGTTCTTCACACGACTGGCCGTTGCTTACCAAAGCAGCAGCCACGCAGAAGCCTCTGATCGTATCGACGGGAGGCAAGAGCCTGTCGGATATCGACAAGATTTATAATTTCCTGACTCACAGGGGAGTAAACTTCGCATTTCTGCACTGTATTGCGGAATATCCCGCACCGAAGGAGCGCCTGCAGCTTGACTTTATCGAGAAGATGAAGAAGCGCTATCCGGACATTCCGATCGGATATTCGGGACATGAGGATCCGGACAATAATACCGTGGCCATGATGGCAGCAGCCAAGGGAGCTGCAATTTTCGAGCGTCATGTGGGACTTCCCACCGAAACCATCAAGCTGAATGCTTACTC
>JAILIQ010000341.1 GCA_024695205.1 Lachnospiraceae bacterium | reverse complement strand
GGCCTATTGACATTACCGCCTCTGCCAGCTTTGCGTCGAGTTTGTAAAATACAGGCTCGCCGACACCGGCCGGAACTCCCGAAACGATGACCTCTATGGTGCCTCCTGCCGAATTGCCCTCAGCCGAAAGCTTCTCAAGATAGGAAAGAGCCTCGCCGGCTGCTTCCTGATCGGGCATTCTCAAGGAATTGGCGCCAATGTTCTCAACGGCTGACGAAGAATATCTTATCGAGACAGGTCCTATCGAGCTTACATACGAGCAGAAAGAAATGCCGAGCCTGGCGAGAACAGCCTGTGCCACAGCTCCTGCCGCAACTCTTGCCGCAGTCTCGCGCCATACGGCATTGCCTGTACCACGGTTGGCAGCTACACCGTATTTGGCCTCATATGTAAAATCATCCTGTCCTGGCCTGAACACTCTCCCTGTGTTTTCATCTTTCCTGGCTCTTACGGATGAATTGGTGATCGTCATCGCTATCGGCAATCCGTTGGTGATCCCGTTTGAAATACCCGAATTGATGCTCACAAAATCATTTTCATGTTTTGCGGGTTCAAATGAAGCTTTAAAGGGCTTTCTCCTGTTAAGGTATGACTGAACGTCATTCTCGCTTATCGCCACTCCTGCCGGAACTCCGTCGATAACTACCCCGATGCCGTTTCCAACCGGTTCGCCCCATGTAGTTACCGTAAAAATCTTTCCAAATGATGATCCTGCCATATTCTTTCCTCCGTTCTCCTTTTCCTTAAAACATTAACGGCACTCTGTCTTACAGATGCCCGGTATTTCAATGTGATAAAAGCTCTTCAAGTTCCGATCTTGCCTGTTCCAGATCGGTAAATACTATCCCTTTCATCCCGGTAGCTGTTGCGCCTTCGATATTTTCCCGGGAATCATCAAGAAATGCACACTCTTCGGGATTAAGTCCGTATTTTTCATATAACTTTTCGTAAATGCCTCTCTCCGGCTTTAAAAGCTTGATCGTATACGATATCACCATACCGTCTTCAAGTCCGAAAAATGAAAAATGCCGGCTGATATACTGAAAATGATCCTGCGAATAATTTGAAAGCAGATATATCTTATATCCCCGGGTTTTCAGTTCTTCTATCCATCCGCGCGAATAATCATATTCCATTACAAGTCTGCGGCGGTCCTTAAAGAAAAGCCTTATCAGGTCCTCGATCTCCGGATCCGTGGCTATACTCGCTTCTATGATATCATTTACGCTCATAACACCGCGGTCGACTTCACGCCACAAACGGTTCATTGTGGTGGCACCGGCAAGCCTGTCTGCCATCCTGCCTTCAATGCCCAGTTCCGCAATGTACTCCTTCCATCGGAAAGCTGCAAGAACATTTCCGATATCAAAGACAATGTTTTTTATCATTTTACCCTCTGTTTAAATATCTTCTATCTGCCAGTCTATAGGCTCAAGTCCTCCGGCCTGCAGGAATTCGTTGGCTTTCTTAAAATGTCCGCACCCGAAAAATCCGCTGTTTGCGGAAAGCGGACTCGGGTGCGCAGCCTCAAGCACCAGATGTCCGGGATTGTGCAGAAGAAGCTTTTTCTTCTGAGCGGGCCTGCCCCAGAGCATGAATACTATCGGTCTGTCTATCCTGTCAACCGCCGATATCGCAGCATCTGTAAATTGTTCCCAGCCCCTGTTCTGGTGTGAAAGAGCAGTATGCGCACGCACGGTAAGGATCGTATTGAGCATCAGAACGCCTTCATCCGCCCATTTTTTCAGATAACCGTTATTCGGGAAGCTGCATCCCAATTCATCATGAAGCTCTTTGTATATGTTCTTGAGAGACGGCGGTATATCGTTGCCCGGAAGGACCGAAAAACACAGCCCGTGTGCCTGGTTGAAATTGTGATACGGATCCTGACCGAGAATAACACATTTTACATTGGCTAAAGGTGTATAATTAAAAGCGTTGAAGATGTCTTTCGCAGGAGGAAAGATCGTCTGCGTCTTATACTCTGCCTGGACAAAATCAAAAAGCTGTTTGTAATAGGGTTTTGCAAATTCAGGGGACATCACGCTCAGCCAGTCATTGCTAATCCCGCCCATAAAAAATGTCCTCCGTTATCGTCAACGTTACCGTTATTTGTTTTACCTGTTACCTGTTTTACCTGTTACCTGTTTTACCTGTTACCTGTTTTATCTGTTACCTGTTTTACCTGTTACCGTACATTCTCTCGTAATAATCCTTATATTCACCCGTTATGATCTTCTCCCACCATGAGCGATTATCGAGATACCAGCGTATCGTCGATCTGATACCGTCCTTAAACATGGTCTCGGGTTTCCATCCGAGTTCTCCTGTTATCTTCGAAGAATCGATCGCATATCTCATATCATGGCCTTTACGATCCGTCACAAATGTGATCAGGCTCTCGGGCTTGTCAAGTTCCTTTAAGATCAGTTTTACAATGTCGATATTGCGCATCTCATTATGACCGCCTACATTGTAAACACAGCCGTCGGCGCCGTTACGGATGATCATATCGATCGCGCGACAGTGATCGTCAACATACAGCCAGTCTCTGACATTGATGCCCTCTCCGTATACCGGAAGAGGTTTGTCGGCAAGAGCATTGGCGATCATAAGCGGGATCATCTTCTCGGGGAACTGATAAGGTCCGTAATTATTCGAACAGCGGCTTATCGAAACATTCACACCAAAGGTCCTGTGATAAGCCAGTACAAGAAAATCAGCACCTGCCTTCGATGCCGAGTATGGACTGCTGGGCTTTAGAGGAAGGTCCTCGGTAAAGAAAAGGTCGGGACGGTCAAGCGGAAGATCACCGTAAACCTCATCTGTACCTACCTGATGAAATCTCGCAACATCAAACTTGCGTGCCGCCTCGAGCAGATTCTGGGTTCCGATGATATTGGTCCTTACAAATATCTGGGGGTCCTCGATCGATCTGTCAACATGTGACTCAGCAGCAAAATGAACGATCACATCGGGTCTGGTCTCACCGACTATCCTTTCGACTTCCCCGGCATCACATATATCGGCTTTGAAAAATTTGAATGCGGGATCCTTTAGTTCCTCTTCAAGGCTCTCAAGATTGCCGCAATAAGTCAGCTCATCAACGCATATAAGCTCATCCTGAGGATGAGCTTTGCGTTCGTATTTTATGAAATTGGCACCAATAAAGCCGGCACCGCCTGTAACAAGTATCTTCATTCTGGAAATGTTTCCTTTCATCCGTGATGCTTCGCAGTTCTGCCGCCTCTTGACTTACCGATGACAGATCCCGTAACACCCAGAACAATGAGTATGATAACGATCTTTTTAAATGTCAGCCTTGCAAAGAATGAACCGATGATCGAAAACATCAGTTTGATCATTCTTCCAATAAACCCGGTGGCTGTCTGCTGACCCGAAAGATCCTCCACATACTTCTGCGGTGTGGTCACTTCGTTAAAATACCTGTTAAGAATATCGTAGAGCTCGCCTGTCAGGGCGTTGATCTCACCTTTGTTGCCGTCAAGATAACGTTCCTCGACATCATCCCTGTATGAATCCAGTATGAATCTGAAGACCGTATCTCCGTTATACATGGTTGAGAAATTCGCTCCCGAATGATATTTCAGTTCGCAGGAATAATCATCTTCGCAGATAAACAGCATAAGATGATCATTCTCCCCCATTTCAAGGGCTTTAAAATAATCATAGGCATCGGTATCCTTTTTCAAAAAAGCTACCGCTACGCGCGTTTCATGATCGTCTTCCCAGTCATCGTTATAGTTCTTTATCTGTTTTTCCACCGAAGAGGAAAGAAGCCCCGCAGTATCCTTTACTATCTTGGGCTTTCTTGCCGAAGCCGCGGCGAAATTGAATATAATGCATGCTGCAAGAAATACCCATGCAAACCATTCATTGGCATATATCCAATCCCTGATCTTATTCAAGGCCTCTCCTCCTTTCTGCGGGTTAAGAAACATATGTTACGGTGTATTTTATCCGGATATATTTTTTGATTCAGTAATACAATCATCTGCTGCCTGTCGGCAGGTCACATCCATCAACCATTCAGCTCCAGCCGGCAGGTTTGCAGCATCAACCTTTCGGCTCCTGTCTGCAGTTCTGCGTCCATCAGCCCTTCAGTTCCTGTCGGCAGTTCAGCGGTCATCAGCCCTTCAGTTCCATCAGCTTAGCCTTCAGCTCGCCTTCGATCCTGCCGAGCTCTGCCTCAGCTTCCTTACGCTTCTGCCTGCCTTCGGCCTGTATACGCATAACCTCGTCAAGGGTGTTGATAAGGTTCTCGTTCGTGGTTTTAAGTGTCTCGATATCAACGATCGAACGCTCTGCTTCCTTCGCGGTCTCGATCGTAGCCATCTTAAGTCTCTCTGAATTCTCTTTAAGCAGCTTGTTGGTCATCTCTGTAACGGCTGCCTGAGCTTCCGTAGCCTGCTTGCCGTGTTCGATGCCCAGCGCCAGTACCATCTGTGATTTCCACAGCGGGATCGTATTTACGATCGAAGACTGGATCTTCTCGACCATAAGTGTATCGTTGTTCTGAAGAAGTCTGGTCTGAGGACCCATCTGGATCGAGATCATCCTGGTCAGTTCAAGGTCATGAAGCTT
The DNA here is from genome assembly GCA_024695205.1 of Lachnospiraceae bacterium. GTDB lineage: Bacteria > Bacillota > Clostridia > Lachnospirales > Lachnospiraceae > RUG11977. The sequence continues at coordinate 1,818 of JAILIQ010000341.1, read as the reverse complement.
CTTCTCGAAACGTTCAACGAGATTGGCCATGTCATTGTACTTCTGGGCGTCTTCCTGAGCTCCTGTCTGCTCTGCCTTCTTCCTGAGTTCTTCAAGCTCTCCCTTGCGTACTTCCTCAACGCGCTTCTTGCCGGCGATGATGTACATGGTAAGCTCTTTATAATACTTCAGGTTCAGATCATACATCTGATCGAACAGAGCGATATCCTTCATCAGGGTAACCTGATGCTCTTCAAGCTTGTTCACGATCTTGTCAACATTGACCTCAGCCTTGGAATAGCTGGCCTTCATAGCCTCAAGGTCTCTCTTCTTCTTCTGGATGAATCCGAAGAGCCCCTTCTTCTCTTCCTGATCCATGTTCTTAAGCTCTACAACAAGAGCCGCAAGATCTTCACCGATCTCGCCGAGATCCTGGGTCTTGACGCTCTTTAAGGCTGACTCCGAGAAATTCGCGATGTTCTTCTGTGCAGCCGAACCATAGGTCATAACCTGATTGGAATCGGTAATGTCGATCTTCTGTGAAAATTCTTCAACGATCCTCTTTTCTTCCTCGGTAAGCATTTCTTCGTCAAGCTTGACAGCATTGGCCTCACGCTGAGCCTGCTTGTCTGCGGCAGTCTGTGCGGCCTGCGCTTCGGTGCTTTGGCCAAGAGTCAGTGTAGGCTCAAGTGTCAGTGAACCGAGTGCCTGGGAAGCCTCGTTCATACCCTCGGGATTGAGAGTAAGGGTAGGTGTTGAATCCATTCCGTTAAGTGTGTTGTTGTCAGCCATTTTACTTATGTCCTCCTGTATATTATTTGCTAAATAATTAATTCTAAGACCAGTACCTGTTACTTCAGCAGCTTCATCAGCTCATCGTCTGTAAGACCGTCCTGGGCAAGCATGCTCTCCATTACCTTGATATCGCTTGTAACATCTATCGCCTCATCTCCGTAGAGTGAGTCAAGCTCCTTGTCAAATGCGGCAAGTGCGGTATCGAGCAGAGTCTCGATGCTTCCCTTCGTACCGTCGATATTGGTTCCGGATATTCCGAGCTCATCCATCCTGTCATAGGAATTAAGGAGCTTTAAGGTCGTGGGAAGATAATAGCTGAAGAATTTCTTTACCTGATTACGTTTCTTGGGCTTTTCAACTATGCAGTCGACGATCCTTGATGTAACCTCTTCAAGATGAACTATCTGAGCGGAAACCTTTTCATCCCTGATCGCCTTATCAAGACGCCTCATCTCCGTGATGGCTTTCTCTTCCTCATCAAGCAGTGCGTCGATCTCCTTGTCGCCTGTCCTCTTGCGCTTCTGTGTCCCGTAAGCTGTAAGATTGCTTTCTGCGGCTTTTCTCCTTGCAAGTTCTTCCGCTGCCTTTTTCTTCTCGGCTTCCTGAGCAAGATAACTGGTCTTCTGATCGATCATCTGCTGCTGTGTGGTAGCCTGTGCCGACTGATGATATGTGCTTGAATAAGGATTTACATTGTCTTTCTGGGATGTTGATGTATCAACCTTCACCTGACTGTTACGTATCTTATCTTCCTTGCTTGCGCCTGCTCTGGCGAGTGCGACGATGACCGAAAGTGAAATTCCGAAAAGAAGAATAAAACTTAAAAGTCCCGAAATAGATATCCCTCCTACTCCAAATATGAGCCATATCGCGCCAACTATCAATAACCCTTTTATCCTGCCTTTTTTCATACAACCACCCTCTTAAAGGGGATAACACATAAGTGAACCGAAAATTCCCCGTTTATCTTTAATGAACCTTTTTATTATTATAAATAAAATATCTCTTCGGCAAAAAACGCCTTATTTCGTTTACTACAGGTCT
>JAILIQ010000310.1 GCA_024695205.1 Lachnospiraceae bacterium | reverse complement strand
TGCCTTGCGATATCGGCATTGGTACGTGTGATCTCGATCGTCTTACGCTGCTCTTCCTGTTGGATCTGGTAAGCCGCATCGGCCTCAGCCTGCTTGGTATCAGCCTGGAGCTTCAGTTCGGACTGCTTGATCACAAGTTCGTTCTGGCGTTTTGCGATCTCGGTCTGCGATTCAACCTGCGCATCGTTGGCTTCCTTATCGGCTCTTGCCTGCGCTACCTTGATATCTCTTTCGGATTCCGCACGTGAGATCGCTGCTGTCTTCTGGATCCTTACAACATTGTCCACACCGAGGTTATCGATAACGGACTGATCGTCCATGAAGTTCTGAACATTGAAGCTCGTGATCACAAGTCCCATAGCCTCAAGATCGGGATCTGCGTTCTCTTTTACGAGATTTGCGAATTTCTGACGGTCGGAAACCATTTCCTCAAGATGCATCTTGCCAACGATCTCACGAACATTACCTTCAAGTACTTCGCGGGCAATTGCTGCGATATACTCGGGCTTCTTGTTCAGGAAGTTCCTTGCGCCCTTCTTTAACAGTTCGGGTGTATGACCGATCTGGACATTGACCGTAGCATCAACATTGATATTGATGTAGTCGGCTGTCGGAACAGCCGAGCTGGTCTTAACGTCGATCGAGATCAACTGGAGCTTTAACACGTCCTTTTTCTCAAAGAACGGGATCTTGATACCCGCACGTCCGATCAGGTACCTCGGCTCCTTGTGAAGACCCGTGATGATAAAAGCCTCGTCGGTTGATGCCTTAACATAACCCGTGATCAGAATGATGATCAAAAATACTACCGCTACCCCTGCAATAATATATGGCATAAAAAATCTCCCTTCCGGAAGCGCGATCGATTATATATTGTAAACCTTTTTCTATGGCGGCGCTTCCTGCACCATCCGGTTTACAGTTAATAGCATACCCTATAGATTAATTCCAGTAAATAGCAAAAAGAGCGAAATAACATATCATATTCCGCTTTTTTTGCATTTATCCCTTCTTTAAGCCCTTCATTATCCCTGACATAGCCGCACGGGCCTTTTCGTAGGTCTGCCTGTCGATATCGCCGGGAGCAAATGCCGCAGAATTGACGGCCCCGGCAAGTTCCGGCAGCAGGCTTTCCCGGTCCGGATCATAAATGAAAGCTGCAAGCCTGTCGGCAACATCGGTTGCGGTAGGGTTCGCAATATCAAGAACACCCTTTTTGCCGAGCTGCCTTAACATCCTTCTGTATCTGATCAGCAGAGCCTCCGAATAAAAACCCTTATTTTCGTTATCCTTAAGCCTTAAAGAATAGATCAGATGCCTTAAAACATAAGTCAGTACAACAGCCGTCGCAAATATTACGATCAGCCATGCAAGCGGTATCAGGATAAAACCGATGCCGTCGGAAATGCTTTTTTCTCCTGCTGCGTCCGTATTCTGCCCGGATCCGTCCGTGCCGGAAAGATCATTTTCGACATACCTGCTCTGGGGACTCTGTCTTCCGGTAATGATATTGCTCAGGAATCCGAAGAGCCCGCCTCCCGGCTCTTCCTGATCTGACGGAGGCGTCATCTCATAGGGGATCCAGCCGTGTCCGTCAATATAAACCTCGATCCAGGCATGCGCCGAAGCATCACTTACTTCAACATCCATGACCGCCGATCCCGGGAATCCGTAATCTCCGGATTTCCAGCCTGAGGTATCGTTATCGTAGGGTTTTCCCTGATACACATCCTCGGGATGGATCACATATCCCTCCACATATCTTGCAGGAATACCGACGCTTCTTAAGAGCAGGCAGGCCGAGGAAGCAAAATGCGCACAGAAGCCTCTTCTGCGTGAAGTCAGGAAATAGTCGATAACGTCTTTTCCTCCGGGTGTACGCCCGGGTGACATCGTATATGAAAATTCCCGTATATAGAAGTTTTTCAGGGTACCAAGCAGCTGAAGCCTGAGCCTTTGCATTTCCAGATAATCTTCGTAGCTTACCTCATCCGCGGCGCATTCATAGCCCGTAACAGGCTTTTGTTCAGCCTGTTTTTCGACCATTTCACCGAAAATATCAAATGTATCATCAAGCAGTACAGTCGTCTCATCAGGCCTTGACAGGCTTAAAAAAACGCTCCGCAGCGTCTGTGAACGTATAAGCTCCGCCACATAAAGATTCATCTTTTTTAACTGCCCGGAAGGATCCGACGATCCTTTTTTACAGACCATGTCCTCATCTATAAGCCCGTAGTCGGCAAGCTCCTGTCCGTGATCGTACATATTTCTGACATTTTCGATATACAATTCGTGAACCGCCAGCAGTTTTTTTTGCGTACCCGTATCATAGCCGCTGTTCTCGCCTGTTATTTCGGAATAATAGCTGAACGCTCCGTTCTGATATTTGTTCCTGATGGTTTCAGCCTGTTCGGCAATGCTGTCTATCCCTGCTTCCTTAGCGACTTTATACAGCGTTTCACGCATATCGTCGGGTACATCAAGATAATGAGAGTACACATAGTCTTCATAGTCCGATGTTATGGTGGGATTAGGCTGATAATACCCCGAAGCCTCGTAAGGGAAGGAAACGATAGAAAAACTGTCCAGTCCTTCATATTCGGTCTTCAGTTCTTCAAGTCCGTCGGGAGCGGACAAAAGAGTATCAGCCGGTCCAAATCCTCTGTAAATATAATCGCCTACCACACTTCCGGAATCGTGAAATGTTTTCCATCTCGTCGAAAAGACCTCATTCATCTCATTTCTGACCCGGCCGAGAATAAATGCATAATACGGAACATATTCAAAACTTCTGTCCGTATCGACATTTATTATACCGAACTTCGCAAATCTGTCCCATCCAAGCTGTGATGCTGTCTGACGTTCAAGTAACGAATGTCCGGCGACCGTCATCAGCAGATACGCAAGGTCCGTTTCCGACAGTTCAAAGTTTTCTCCAGCATTTTTCCTGTCTTCAATAAGACTGAAAAGAAACGATGAATTGGCAACCAGCAGCTTTGTGATTATCGTATCGTCAACGTCGGTTATTACCACGTGATCACCCGAAACCATGATCGGACTGTCATTCATGACAGGATCGACTTCTCTTCCGTTGCTTTGGGAATTTCCGTTATCCTGGTTACTCAGATCACTTCCGTTACTTCCATAACTTTCGTTACTTTGGTTACTCCTTCCGCCTCCGTATGCCCTATCAAATGTACGTGAAAAACTTCTCAGTTTTACCGGCTCATCCGATCCGTTTCCGGCGATGACGGGAAGATAATTGTCATCACCCCAGCCGGATTCGTAAACATAACTTCCCGAGGTATCAAGTATCCTCGGATAGCTTCCTTCCTCCCCGCCGGGTTCAAAATTCGGCCAGAACCTGTTATCGGCATAGCTTTTTCCGAGATATGCCCGTAAATACAGACTGTCTGAGCTGTAAGGAACAAATCTTACAACAAGATCGGTCTCAAAATCGGGATTTACGCTCCCAACGCCTCCCAACTGCCCACGGGAAAGACCGCCTGTCGAATCGTATCTGTTAAACAATGCGCTGATCCCGCCCTGGGCGATCGTTTTCACATATTCGTCGGTAACGGTCTTTACGGTATTTGTGATCTGATCGTTTTTTGCGGTTTTTATAAGTATTCCGTTCATGATCAGCATAAAAGAGGCTGCGATCACGGCACTGTAGCCTGCCACGGTGATCATTCCGGAACCGCTCACGAGATATTTGTATACGGTTTTTTCTTCTTTATGCGATGAAAACAGGTTTCCGATCCTGGTCTTAAGGCTGCCCGTTCCCTTTCGCCTCATCTCAAAGACATGCTCTTTCCCGTATTTTGACGGAAGCGCGAAATTCCCCGATCTTTTAAGCACCATGACCGAAATATACACTGCGATCAGCATCATGAGAAACGGCAGCGGTACGGTCCGGTTGACATAGAATGCCACCTGCAAAGGCAGAAACGTGATCAGAAATGTCAGCAGAAGGCTCATGTACGCCGAGATAGAGATATTGAGGAGCAACGCAAGCATGGCTCCCAAAAAGATCATTACCGCGCTTACGGTCAGATAGCGGTTTTCGATGATCTCTGCAGCCTCACGCAGCGAAGACAGCCTGAAAAAGCTTCCGTAAGCCTTTGCCGCAGTGTTCAGAAATGCCTGATAGCCTGAATTTATATATGCAAAATATCTTGCGGAAAACCATGCAAACCCGATGAGCAGAAATACATAACCCGCATAGAACGTAAGCCTGTTGTAATAGATGAACGCGATGAACATGGAGATCGCAAACAGGAGTGCTGCAACCCCCACACGGTTATATTCGAGATCAAATGCGGATACAAGTCCGCCGAGTGTTCCGAACACAGCGAAAAATATCAACAGTCCTCTTACGGCACACAGAAAAAGACGGGGTTCGTTCTGCTCCGCCCTTACCGATCCAAGCAATATGCCATATTCGCCGAGGATCGCGGCCTGTCTTTTTGTTTCGCTGTTTTTCCTCAATTTTTGTACCTTTCCGCCGTTTTTCCGTCTCTTATTATCACGGCATCTCCAATCTCACTTTGTATCCTTTCGATCATTTCCCCGGTGAACATCCCCGTAGAGCAATAGAGCTCATAGACCGTATCCAGAAGTTCATCTTCACATGCCGCCCTGCTCATAGACCAGCTCTGTCCGTTCTGATCGGGAATGATCGTAAATACGGTCTCTCCCTGCTTTATCAGCCTGAGGCACAAAGAGTACCACATAGATAAAGTCGGCCTGATGTCCTTTTTTGTATCGACTGCCGGACAGAGCACATAAAAGCTCTCCCGCATCCTCTCGAATTCGCGCACCATCGGCTCATCAAGTCTTGCTGTCTGCTTCCAGTGCATATCCCTCAGCCTGTCTCCGGGGGCGTATTCCCTGATCTGCCTTATTTCTCTTGATAATTCGCCCGTAAATGAATTCTCGGCCTCTTCCTCAAGCGAGGCCTTGCTGATCGTGCCGGTATCGACCTCTGTTTCTTCGGGCAGGATCGAGGTTTTGAT